>JBASRI010000106.1:0-14166 GCA_049273755.1 Thermoanaerobaculia bacterium | reverse complement strand
TCTCTGCACAGGAGCTTGTGCATGAGGCCGCCCTCGATGCGGCCGGCAAGCGCGTGCTGGCCGCCGCCGTATCGCGGCTCGGGCTATCGGTGCGCGCGCTCCACCGCGCGCTGCGGGTCGCCCGAACGATCGCGGATCTTGAGGAAAGCGACCGCGTTTTTTCGACGCACCTCGCCGAGGCGCTCTCGTTCCGCTCCTGTCCTTCTCTCCCGCCACCACTGCCCATGCGAGCAGGTTGACAGGGCTCTCGATGGCTCATACGATCACTGACACTTCCGGGGAGAAGGCCCCGGCAAAGACTCTCTGAACCGAACCCGCTGGCGTACAGGCGCGAAGCGCGCCCGCGGGAAAGGGGACGCGAGGAGAGCCGGTGAAGAAATACAACACGATCATCTTCGTCCCGCACGCGCGGGCCCGCTTCCGGAAGCTCACCATCTCCACCCGATTCCTCAGCTTCGCCGCCGCCGCCGCTGCGACCCTCTTCGTCGCGGCGGTCGCGTTTGGATGGGCCTTCTTCGCGTCGGCGCGCCGGGACCGGCAATATGGGCAGGCGGTGGCCGAGAACGCGCGGCTGCGATCGACGGCGGCGGCGCTTCACCAGCGCCTCGACGGCGTCTCCCGGCAGCTCTCCGACTTCGAGGCGCGCACCCGCCGCCTGGCGATCGTGGCCGGTCTGTCCGACAAGGTCGCGAGCGGCGTCGGCGGCCCGGACGTCCCGATGGACGCAGGCGCGCTGAGCTCGCGGCTTTCTCTGCTCGAGGGCGAGTTCTCGAAGCGGACGGCGCGGATCGCCTCGACCCCGACCGTCTGGCCGGCTCACGGCGTCGTGACATCTGGATTCGGCGTCCGCACCGATCCCTTTACGGGAGGCACCGCCTACCATGAGGGCATCGACATCTCGACCTCGCGCGGAGAACCCGTGCTCGCCACGGCCGATGGCGTCGTCCTTCTCTCGGGCTGGGCCGGCGAATACGGCCGCGCGATCGAGATCGTCCACAACGACCGTTACACCACGCTCTACGGCCACCTCGAACGGACCCTCGTCGAGGAAGGCCAGCAGATTCGCCGAGGCGACCGCGTCGGCCTCGTCGGCTCGACCGGACGCTCGACGGCCCCGCACCTGCACTACGAAGTCCACGTCGACGGCCGGATGGTCAATCCGCTGGAGTACATCCTCGAAACCCGCTGACTCGCTCCCGCCTCTTCCCTAACTCACTGATCCGAAATAAACTCCCGCTCTCCAGGTGTTAACGGCCTAATCATGATCGACCGCCTCCTCGCACGGGTCTTCGGGACCCAACACGAGCGCGACATCAAGAAGCTCGCGCCCCGCGTCGAGCGCATCAACGCCCTCGAGCCGGGCCTCCAGGGGCTCTCGGACGAGGCCCTCCGGGCCAAGACCGGGGAGTTCCGGCAGAGGATCGCAAAGGCCCTGGAAGGCGTCCACGAAGACGACCAGAAGGCCGCCCGCGACGCGGTCCTCGACGAGATCCTGGACGAGGCCTTCGCCGTCGCCCGCGAGGCCTCGGTCCGTACCCTGGGCCTGCGGCCTTTCGACGTGCAGCTGATCGGCGGCATGGTCCTCCACCAGGGCAAGATCGCCGAGATGAAGACGGGCGAGGGCAAGACCCTCGTCGCCACGATGCCCGTATATCTCAACGCCTTGACGGGGCGCGGGGTGCACGTCGTGACCGTCAACGACTACCTCGCCCGCCGCGACGCCGACTGGATGGGCAAGATCTACAAGTTCCTGGGCCTGACGGTGGGCTGCATCCAGAACAACCTTCTCGACGAGGAGCGCAAGCGCGCCTACGCCTGCGACGTCACCTACGGAACGAACAACGAGTTCGGCTTCGACTACCTGCGCGACAACATGAAGTTCGAGCTGGAGTCCATGGTCCAGCGCGGCCACGTCTACGCGATCGTGGACGAGGTGGATTCGATCCTGATCGACGAGGCCCGGACCCCGCTGATCATCTCGGGCCCGTCCGAGGAGAACACCGAGGTCTACTACCGGTGCAATAGGGTCATCCCCCACCTCGTGAAGGGCTCGGAGGAGAAGGACAAGCATGGCAACAAGACGACCACGGGCGACTTCCTGGTCGACGAGAAGTCGCGCACGGCCGTCCTGACCGAGGAAGGCGTCGCCAAGGCGGAGAAACACCTGGGCATCGACAACATGTACGAACTCCAGAACATCGACCTGCTCCACGGGGTCGAGCAGGCCCTCCGCGCCCACGCTCTCTACAAGAAGGATGTCGACTACATGATCCGGGATGGCCAGGTCCTGATCGTGGACGAGTTCACCGGTCGCGTGCTGCCCGGCCGGCGCTGGTCCGACGGCCTCCACCAGGCCGTCGAGGCCAAGGAGAGCGTCAAGATCGAGCGCGAGAACCAGACCCTCGCCACGATCACCCTCCAGAACTACTTCCGCCTCTACGAGAAGCTCGCGGGCATGACGGGCACCGCCGACACCGAAGCGGCCGAGTTCCATCAGATCTACAAGCTCGACGTCGTCGTGGTCCCGACCAACATGCCCATGATCCGTGCCGACAACCAGGACGTCGTCTACGCCTCGGAGCGCGAGAAGTACGACGCGGTCGCCGAAGAGATCGTGAGCCTGCGCGAGAGGGGACAACCCGTCCTGGTCGGCACGGTCTCGATCGAGAAGTCCGAGCGCCTGTCCGAGCTGCTCAAGAAGAAGAAGGTTCCGCACGTCGTCTTGAACGCGAAGTTCCACGAGAAAGAGGCCGAGATCGTGGCCCAGGCCGGCCGATCCGGATCCGTCACCATCGCGACCAACATGGCCGGCCGCGGTACCGACATCGTCCTCGGCGGCAACCCGGACGCCGTCGCCCAGCACGAGCTCAAGGACATCGAGGACGCCCAAGAGTTCGAGCGGCGGCTTTCGCAGCTCCGGGAGGTCTGCGCCGCCGACCGGGGGCGGGTGCTGGCCGCGGGGGGCCTGCACATCATCGGCACCGAGCGGCACGAGTCCCGGCGCGTGGACAACCAGCTCCGCGGGCGGTCCGGCCGCCAGGGCGACCCGGGCTCCTCGCGGTTCTACCTTTCCCTCGAAGACGACCTGATGCGCATCTTCGGGTCCGACCGTCTCCAGAACATCATGCGTCGGCTGGGAATGGAGGAGGGCGTCCCGATCGAGCACGGCATGGTCAGCCGCTCCATCGAGCGGGCGCAGAAGCAGGTCGAGGCGCGCAACTTCGAAACGCGCAAGCACCTGCTCGAGTACGACGACGTGATGAACCGCCAGCGAGAGGAGATCTACGGCATGCGCCGCGGAATCCTCAAGGGCGAGCTTGCCCGCGAGCACGTGCTCCAGCTCTCGGAGATGATCCTCGACTACATCCTCGGCCGCCACCTCTCCGAGGACAAGAGCGCCGCCGAGTGGGGTCTGGCGGCGTTCGACCTCGACCTGCAGGAGTATTTCGGTCTCAAGCCCGGCTCGATCCCCTACGAGGGCAAGGACCGCGACACGATCCGCGAGGAAGTCTGGAAGGCTCTTCTCGCCGTCTACGAGCGCAAGGCGCAGATTCTGGGCGCCGAGATGATGGCGACGCACGAGAAGTTCGTGATGCTGCAGGTCGTCGACCAGCAGTGGAAGGATCACCTCCTCGCGATCGACCACCTGAAGGAGGGCATCGGGCTGCGCGGTTACGGGCAGCGCGATCCCCTGATCGAGTACAAGAAGGAGTCCTTCGAGCTCTTCACGCTGATGAAGGAGCGTATCGAGGACCAGATCGTGCAATACCTCTTCAAGCTCCAGCCCGTCGCCCGCGAGGAGGCCGAGGACGTCAATGCCGAGGCGCGGGAACGAAGGTCTCCCGTCCCGATGCCGGCGCGGCGGGCGCCGTCGAACGTCAACTACTCCTACGGAGCCGCCGCGTCGGGCGGACAGGACGCCAAGGTCGAGACCATCCAGCGCAGTCAGCCCAAGGTCGGGCGCAACGACCCCTGCCCCTGCGGCTCGGGACGGAAGTACAAGAAGTGCCACGGGGCAAGCCAAGGGGCGGCGGGGGCCTGATGGCGGCGCCGCGCAAGGGGAAGAACCGGGACGAGGAGATCCCGCTCGCGCTGACGTTCGACGACGTCCTGCTGCTGCCGGCGCACTCGAGGGTCCACCCGCGTGAGGTCGACCTCTCCACGAACCTGACGGCGCAGATCGGCCTGAACATCCCGCTGATGTCGGCCGCCATGGACACGGTCACCGAGTCGCGCCTGGCGATCGCGATGGCGCAGCAGGGCGGCCTCGGCGTCATCCACAAGAACCTCTCCATCGAGGCGCAGGCCGCCGAAGTGGACAAGGTCAAGCGCTCCGAGTCCGGCATGATCGTGGACCCGGTCACCTGCCGGCCCCAGCAAACGATCGCCGAGGCCCTCGAGGTCATGTCGCGTTACAAGATCTCGGGCGTCCCCGTCGTCGACGACCGGGGCAAGCTCGTCGGCATCCTGACCAACCGTGACCTACGCTTCGAGACGCGGACGGACCGGCCCATCTCGTCGCGCATGACGAAGAAGAACCTCATCACGACGCCCGTCGGCACGACGCTCGAGCAGGCCAAGGAGCTCCTCCACAAGTACCGCATCGAGAAGCTCCTCGTGGTGGACCGCGCCGGCAGCCTCAAGGGCCTGATCACGGTCAAGGACATCCAGAAGGCCATCAAGTATCCCAACGCCGCCAAGGACGCCCTCGGTCGCCTGCGCGTGGGCGCCGCGATCGGGGTGACGAAGGACATCCTGGACCGCGCGCGCGAGCTGGTCCGCGCCAAGGTGGACGTCCTGGTCCTCGACTCCTCCCACGGCCACAGCCAGGGAGTCCTGGACGCCCTGGCGCTCGTCCGCAAGCGGTTTCCCTCGACGCCAATCGTCGCCGGCAACGTCGCGACCGAGGAGGGCGCGCGGGACCTCGTCAAACGCGGCGCCGACGCCGTCAAGGTGGGCATCGGGCCAGGCTCGATCTGTACGACCCGCGTGGTCACGGGCGCGGGGGTGCCGCAGATCCACGCGATTCTCGAGTGCGCGAAGGCCACCCGCGGCACCAAGGTCCCGCTGATCGCCGACGGCGGCATCAAGTTCTCCGGCGACATCACCAAGGCCATCGCCGCGGGGGCGCACCTCGTGATGATCGGATCCCTGCTGGCCGGCACCGAGGAGTCGCCCGGCGAGACCATCCTGTACCAGGGCCGCACCTTCAAGGCCTATCGGGGCATGGGCTCGCTCGGCGCGATGAAGTCGGGGTCCTCCGACCGCTACTTCCAGGAGTCCATGGAAGGCGAGCCTCCGTCGCTCAACGGCGGCGCGCTGTCGAAGCTCGTCCCCGAAGGAATCGAGGGCATGGTTCCCTACAAGGGGAGCGTCGAGGCCCTCGTCCTGCAGCTGACGGGGGGAGTGCGCAGCGGGATGGGCCTGGCCGGAGCGGCCTCGATCGAGGACCTTCGGTCCCGCTCGCAGCTGATCCGGATCACGGCCGCAGGGCTGAAAGAGTCCCACGCGCACGACGTGATCATCACGAAAGAGGCTCCGAACTATCGGGGCGGAGAAGTGTAGGGCGGGGCTACGGTTTCTTCTTTCGGAGCGTCTCCTTCTCTTCCGCTTCCCTCGCCCACTTCTGCTGGCGGATTTTCAGTACGGCCTCGAGCCGACGGGCCAGCTCGGCTTCCTCGCCGGAGCCGCGGGGGCGGTAGTAGCGCCGCCCGCGCAAGCGGTCGGGCAGACACTCGATCCCTCCGACGCCCTCGGGCTCGGCGTGGGCATAGCGGTATCCCTTGCCGTAGCCGACCGCGCGCATCAGCTTCGTGACGGCGTTGCGGATCACGGCCGGCACGGGCTCGGCCGGCTTGTCCTCGACGTCGCGCTTGGCCTCGCTCTCGGCCTCGTAGAGAGCGTTGGACTTGGGCGCGAGGGCGCAATAGACCGCGGCCTCCGCCAGCGCGAGCGAGCCCTCCGGGAATCCGAGGAAGTCGAATGCCTCCTTTGCATCGAGCGCCACACGTAGCGCCCGGGGGTCGGCGAGCCCGACGTCTTCCGACGCGAACCGCACGATCCTGCGGGCCACATAGAGGGGGTCCTCCCCCGCCTCCAGCATCCGCACGAGCCAGTAGATCGTGGCGTCCGGGTCGGACTCGCGCATCGACTTGTGCAGGGCGGAAATGAGGTTGTAGTGCTCCTCGCCCGCCTTGTCGTAGAGCAGGACCTTGCGCTGAAGCAGGTCACGGAGCCGGGCGACGTCGATCCGCTTGATCTTGTCGGCTTCGGCGTCGGCGGCGGCCGCCTCCAGCAGATTCAGGGCCCGGCGGGCGTCGCCGCCAGCGGCCTGGGAGATGAACGAGAGCGCGTCATCGTCGAGCTGGAAGTCTCGAGCTCCGAGCCCCCGCGAAATGTCCCGCAAGGCCCTCTCGACGATCCGCGCGATCGCCTCAGGCGTCAGCGGCTCCAGGACCACGACCTTGCAGCGAGACAGCAGCGCGCCGTTGAGCTCGAAAGACGGGTTCTCGGTCGTCGCGCCCACGAGGACGATGTCTCCGGTCTCGACGTACGGCAGGAAGACGTCCTGCTGGGTCCGGTTGAATCGGTGGATCTCGTCGAGAAACAGGATCGTGCGCTTGCCGTGCCGGGCCCGCAGCCTTCGCGCCTCCTCGAGGACTTCCCGCATCTCCTTCACGCCGGTCGCCACGGCGGAGTACGACAGGAACAGCGACGACGTCTGGGACGCGATCAGCCGCGCCAGCGTCGTCTTCCCGACGCCCGGAGGGCCCCACAGAATGAGCGAGGGAACGCGATCTTCCCCGATCGCGCGCCGCAGGAACCCGTTGGCTCCCACAACCTCCTGCGGTCCCTCGACTTCGTCGAGCGAGCGGGGCCGCATCCGATCTGCCAGCGGAGTGGCAGACGAAAACTCGCCGCCTTTCTCGCGCAGCGAAGCCTCCGACTCGAACAGCGGGCCGGTCATCCAGCCGCCTCCAGAAGGTTGCGGCACCGTTCGGAGCAGACCGGGACCGTCTCCCCGCCCCGGCTGGCCGGGAGGGCGAGCCCACGGTCGATCCAGGTGCCGCACACCGGATCGCGGACCATCTCGGCTTCCCGCACACCGCCGCCGCGGGCGTCCGCGTCCCGGCGCGGGCGCCGGAAAAAGGCGTTCCAGAAGATGCGCAGGCCGCGCAGCACCGTCAGGAACATGAACACGACGAAGACGAGGAGGGCGAGCCGGGCCATCAGGCGCCCGCGCGGAGTCCCGAGATCTGGTTCTGGATCCGATCGAGCTGCGGAATCTCGGGAAAGCGTCGTTTCAATTCGTCGAAGGCCTTCTGCGCGGCTGCGGCATCGCGCCGGTCGAAAGCTTCGACGAGGACTTCGTTCAAGAGCGCCTGCCAGTGATCGGGCTTGGCCTCGCGCGCCTTCCGGAAATACGCCACGGCGAGCTTGAACTCGCCGCGGTTGCGGTGCGCCGCGCCCAGGTCCGAGAGCAGGGCGGCGTTCTTCGGCGCTTTGCGCCGGGCTTTTTCGTAGGAAGCGATCGCCCGATCCCATTCCTCGCGGTCGTAGTGCAGGTTGCCAAGCTCCGTCAGAAGCTCGGGGCTTTCGGGATCCCGGTCGAGCTCGCGGGCCAGCGCGGCCGCGCGGTCCCCCCCCGGGGGCTCCTTGCCCGCCGACGCCCCTGGGCGGCCGCCGCCTCCGGCGAAGTAGCCCGCGCCGAATCCGATGAGCGCGCCCACGGCAAGCGCAACCGCGGCCTGCGGCGCGGCTGTCCGTCTCGGCGCCTCCGTGTCCATCAGCCGCATTGTCTCAAAAACAACACGGGGCGGCTGGAAGCCGCCCCGCGAGGAAAGGACTTGGATGGATCCGGATCAGTGCGACGCGGCCCGGCTCGATGCGGAGCGGGCGAGGGCCTTGTCGACCTGCCGCTCCACTTCCTTCTCGTCCAGGTCGTTGATGACGGCGATCTCCGAGACGATCAGGTACTTCGCGCGCTCGTACATCTTCTTCTCGCGGAAAGAGAGCGTCTTGCGCGAGGAGATGAAGTTGAGCGTCTTCAGGACGTCGGCGATCTCCATGAGCTCGCCGGACTTCATCTTGTCGAGGTTCTGCTTGTAGCGTCCCTTCCAGTCGCCCGTCGCCGAAAAGCGACCGTCGCCCAAGGTCTTCATCAAACCCGTGATGTCCTTGCGCTGGGTGAGCCTCCGCAGACCGATCAGACCCGTGTTTCCAACCGGAACCATGACCCGGGAATTGTTCGAAAGGAGACGGAGATGATAGAAGCTCCGCGGAGCCACCGGCTCCGTCGCGAAACCCTCACCGATCTTTTCGACCACCGAGACCCCATGGTTGGGGTACACGATCTTCTCGCCCACCTTGAAACCCACTCGAACCTCCTCAAAGTCAGTAAAAAGAGCCTGTGCCGGGAGCCGGTAATTATAGGGAAATCGGCGCCAGAATTCAAATCCCGGCGCCCGGGAACTTATGCTGTTGCAGCAACTTACCCCCGGTCTGTGCGCCTGGTCACATGTACAGGTGCGGGCGGAACTCCAACGGGGACAAGGCGATCCACCGGCCTCACGCCGTGGCGGCGCGTGACTTTCGGTCTCCGGCCCGGGCCAGTGTCGTCAGCAATTCGCTGGTCCGTGCGAGGCCCTCACGCAGCTTCGCCGGATCGTAACCGTAGCCGATCCGGACGTAGCGACCGATGCCGAAATGGGCCCCTGGCGTAATCAGGACGGACTTCTCGAGCCTCAAACGGTCGAAAAGCGCGGTGGATCCGATGGGAAGCCGATACCGGATCAGGACGATGGCTCCCGCGACCGGCGGGATGTACTCCAGGAAGGCCTCGTGGCTCCGGATCCAGGCCTCCACCTCCGGAAGCTGGCGCCGCAGAATCCCCCGCGTCCGGGCCAGGATCGCTTGGCGCTTTCCTGGCTCGAGGGCGGCCCGCGCCAGCCGGTCCGACAGCATGGCCGGAGTCAGCGTCGTGTAGTCCTGGTAAGACCAGAAGCGGGCGATTTCCGGCGGGGGCGCGACGATCCAGCCGATCCGCAAGCCCGGCAGGCCGAAGGCCTTGGAGAGGCCGGCGGTGACGATCACCTTGCGGTAGCGGCCCCAGAACGTCGGAGCGGGCGTGTCCGTAGCGACCTCGGCTCCGCGGTAGACCTCGTCGGCCAGAATCCAGGCGCCGGCCTTCCGGGCGACGCGGACGACCGCGTCCATCTCCGGCTCGGTCAGCACGGCCCCGGTGGGGTTGTTGGGGTTCGTGACGACGATGACCCTCGTCCTGCGCGTGACCGCGCGCTCCAGGCTCTCGACGTCGAGCCCCCACCGCCGCGACGGCCCACTCCGCGTCTCGACCAGACGGTAGGCATCGGCCCGCCCCCCGTAGGCGCGCGCCAGACCCCAGGTTTGCATGTACGTCGGGATCATCACCGCGGCGCGGTCCCCCTTCTCGAGCAGTCCCCACATCGTCGTGTAGTTGGCTTCCGACGTGCCCGTCGTCACGAGCACGTTCTCGGCGGAGGCCCCCGGATAGAAAAGCGCGATCCGCTCGCGCAGCAGCCTCGAGCCGTTGGACTCGGGGTACTTCAGCGCGGTCGCCAGCAGCTCGGCGCGCCCGGCTTCCTCGCCCAGGAGCTCCTCGACCCGCAGAGGCGCCACCCCGCTCTCCGAGAGGTTCCAGCGGACTTCGTTCTCGTAGAGGCACTGGGTCCGCTCCATGTGGAAACGATCGATCCGCATCGGCGCACCTCGCGCTCGGGGGATGCCCTTCCGAGCAGGCCGGAAGCCGGCTCCCCCGAAGCTCCCCTGTATAACCCAGCCTCCCATCGAAGAGAACGGCTCCGCGACGCCCGCAGCCGCAGGAGTTGAAATCCGGGCGCTCGGCCCGTATCATCCCCTCACTCGCCGGAGTGGCGGAATGGCAGACGCAGGGGACTCAAAATCCGTCTGCGCCGTTCCGCAGAATTGCTAGGAAACACGCACAAAACCCCGTCCAGCACAGCCTTTTCTCGCTCTCTCGCGAGTTACGTTTCATTTCGTTAGGCACCGCCAATTCCCATCCCGCTTCGTGCAAAGAGGCCACGCCAGAGGCCACACCCTCGCGCGCAGAGCCCGGTGCTGGCCCCTCCCGTCAGCTGTTCGTCGAGGTCCTACGTCGAAGCACTATTTTGGCCGCTGCGCCGAGAAAACCGCCGATCGTACCGAGCAGGATGCCAGGAAGTACCATCACGAGCGGCAGAGTAAAGGCCTCCTCGAGGCCTCCACTTCCGCGGATCGCGGCCATCGTCATCGAATCGTGCCAGCCAGCGAGCAGAATCGCCGTACCCGCAACCTCTATCGGGGCAGCGATCGCGGCGGTTGCGACGCCGATGGTGATCCCAGCGGCGAACCGGCCGGAGCGATAGGCGGCACAGAACGCCGCAAGCGACAGGATGCCAATGCCCAGAATGGTCGAAACGGCCGCTCGAACATGGAAATCTGCTGTCGGCGCCAACCAGTCCAGCGCGGTTCGCGAAAGGACGGCAACGGCAAGCACGACCGCCCAGAGGCGCGCGTTTCGCCAGCCGAAACCTAGAACTTGGGTCACATACCAAGCATCTGCTCGTCGCCGGCCGCGGGCCGGACTTCTCACCGGCGCCCGCTTCCTCTTGCGATGATTTCCATTTCGTCGATCTCGATCGCCGGCTTTCCGTCGCGCTTCTCCACGAGAGCGTTCAGCCGATCCCAGATTGCCTGAACCGACGGATACTTCTTGGCGACGTTGTCCGGAGCGTCGGCGTCGCGCCAGGTGAGGATCTCGATCACGACTGGAAGTCCTCCGTCTTCCTTTCCGGCAAGGACGAGGTGCGGCTCGGCGAGCACGATTCCGAGCTTTCGCCCGGCGGGATAGTGCTCCCCGAGTACGGCGAGAAATTCGTCGAGCTTCCCGCTCCGCACGTGGTACGTGACGTGCACCGTTTCCGGCGGTCCCGCCGCGGCGGCACCGGCTGCGGCGAGCAGCGCCGCAGCGACGAGCCACCCGATAGGCTTGAGCATCGTTTCTCTCCTTTCTCCGGTCACGAGGAACGAACTGTCCGAAACAAAGGGAGGGCGTTGAGTCCGCTGCACGCGCGTGTTAGGCGGTGTCTATTAAGGTCGAGTGTCAACTGTGATCGGTGTTCCCAACCGGGGCTCTGACAGGATCACGTTCTCCCTGGCGCTCAGACACGGCGTCGTGTCGTTGGCGATGCAGATCCCGGTGGTGATACGCCCGATCTTCCCGATAGAGCCGGCGATGAAGCTACCGCCTTCGGTGAACCACATGTTGCTATCCGGGCCAGCCGCGATACCTTGAACCCCACTGTTCGTTGTGGGAATGGAGAACCCGGTCACAATGCCAGCAATCGTGATCCGCCCGATATAGTCGCCAAACACGGTAAACCAGAGGTTTCCATCCGGGCCAGCCGCGATACCGTTGGAAGTGGCTAAGGATTGCGAAACCGCGAACTCAGTGATGACGCCGGCCGTCGTGATCCGCCCGATATCGTTTCCGGTAGTAAACCAGAGGTTGCCGTCCGGGCCAGCTGCGACGTTCTGAAGGCCCTGAAGGCCGGATAACACCGGGGGGACTGTGAACTCAGTGATGACGCCGGCTGTCGTGATCCGCCCGATCTTGTTGTCAGACGCTTCGATGAACCAGAGGTTGCCATCCGGCCCAGCAGCGATACCTTGAGGCAAGCACGAGCCCGAAAAAGATTCGCAAACCCTGGGAAGCGTGAACTCATCGACTGTGCCGCCCGTCGTGATTCTTCCGATCTTGTTGGCATCCCATTCCGTGAACCAGAGGTTGCCGTCCGGGCCAGCAGCAATATCCTGTGGCCCGCTGTGGAGCGAGGGGACCATGAACTCGGTGACGACGCCGGATGTCGAAATCCGCCCGATCTGAGCGTCAAACCCCTGTTCGGTGAACCAGAGATTGCCATCCGGGCCGGCCGCGATACCGCGTGGCGCGCTGTTGGCCGTGGGGATCGGGAACTCCGTGATCACGCCGGCCGTTGTGATCCGGCCGATCTTGTTGCCAACATATTCGGTAAACCAGAGGTTGCCGTCCACGCCAGCCGCGATACCCCGTGGGAAGCTATCGGGATGGGGGATCGTGAACTCCGTGATCGCCTGGCTAAGGGCGACGCCACTCGCGCTGGCCCAGAGAAGAGCCGCGACCAATATCGCAGATCGTCTGTCGCGCCGCGAGGATTTGCCGCCATCCAGATTCAACGGAATGAGTTGCCTGTGCCTCATCAGTGAACCTCAGGTTCCGAACCACATCGCGCAGCGCCTAGCGCGAGTCCCCTTCACGCGCATGTTAGACGACGAGAACTTCACAGCCCAAACCAATTCCAGAAACCCAGGGCGTTGAAGAGGCGGTCGCCAAAGACGCGCTGCGCTGAAGGCGGCTTTGGATTTGGGCCGTGCGCCGGCAGTTCCTGGCGGAAGATAGGAACGCCGCCCAAGAAGTAGGCCTTGTTCCGCTTCCATGACAGGACACCCTCGACCACACCCTCTACTACGATCGCCACGACCATGCAAATGTTCCACGCGTTCACACCGCTCCTAGGAGCGGATCCCGACTCCCCCGCTTTCCGCCGCGACGATAGCCGGTCGGTCAGCGCCTCCACGATCGAACACGCTTTTACCCGTGCCGTGGAGACGGTCTGGAAGCCGAGCAAGCCAGGCGAGAAGCGGCCGCGGTTCCATGACCTTAGGAAGACCGCCGCAACTCGGGTTGAGACCTGCTCCTCCTACGCCGTCGCTTGGGCCTTCTTGGGGCATGCAGCGGCGGACGTGACCGGTCTCTACGTTCGGCCGCAGCTCGACGCAGTCAAGGACGCCATCAACCGCGCGGCGAACCTCATCGACGGCCCGAAGTGACGGGCAACGTTGTGGATTTTCGCCAAGAGGCCACGCCAAAGGCCACAGCGACGGAAAGGAAGGCAATCTAGCTCACGGGTGAGGGGTTCAGGCGCGCACCGAACGCTCAGCGCGTGAAGGGGTTAGGGTATTCTTGCGTCTTCCCTGCCGGAGTGGCGGAATGGCAGACGCAGGGGACTCAAAATCCCCCGCTCGCAAGGGCATGTCGGTTCGAATCCGACCTCCGGCACCACGCTTCGCTGCACCCCGAAAGGGACGCCGCCGCGGCGCCGCGGTTCAGTGCTCGAGGCCGTATTCCTTGATCTTGTTGTAGATCGTCTTGAGCGAGAGCTTGAGGAGCTCGGCGGTCTTCTTCTTGTTGCCGCGAGCGAACTCGAGCGTCTTCGAGATGAGGCGGCGTTCGACATCGGCGAGGGAGTCGCCCACGGCAATGCGGACCACGGGCGCCTTCCGGCGGCGCAGACGCGCCCGCGGCAGGGGACGGCCCAGGACCGAGCGGACGACGGTGGGCCCGATGACGTCCTTGGAGAAGCGCGCCGCGCGGCGGACCGCCTCGGCCAGCTCCCGCGTGTTGCCCGGCCAGTCGTGCGCCTGGAGCGCGTCCAGGGCGTCGACGTCGAGCGAGAGAGCCGGATCGATCTGCTCCAGGAATCGGCGCGCCAGCAGCGCGACGTCGCCTTCCCGCTCGCGCAGAGGTGGAAGGTGGACCGTGCATTCGGCAAGCGCGGCTTGGAGGCGCGGGAGCAGGCGTCCGGCCTCTAGCGCGTCGCGCGGATCCTCGTCGAGCGCCACGACGAAACGCGCCGGCCCATCGACGTGCCGAAGCACCAGTTCCTGGAATCCCGCCGAGGTCGCCTCGACGGACGGAAGGAACAAAGTCCCGGGCTCGGTCTCGCGGGTCGCGAGCTCGAGCGACTCGCCCTCGCTGATGTACGTGAAACGCCCCGCGCCGCGGGGCGACAAGCGGTGGATCGCCAGCGCCGCCGCGTCCTTCTCGGTGCCCGACTCGCCGGTCAGCAGGACCGACCCGCCGGAGACGGCGGCCCGCTCGAGAGAAGACAGAGCCGAGATCCAGCCCGGGGAGCGCCCAGGAAGAGCGTCGCGAACCTCGACGCGAGCCAGGCGCAGCCGCATCTCCTCGGCCTCCGCCTCGCGCTCGCGTCGCGCCGCGGAGCTCGCCGCGAGCTGCTGCACCCTGGCCGGCGAAACGGGGCGCCAGAGGAAGTCGTCGGCGCCCGACTCGACCGCGCGGTCCAGGTC
>JBASRI010000071.1:0-1751 GCA_049273755.1 Thermoanaerobaculia bacterium | reverse complement strand
GTCCGAGGTCGAGCGCCGGCCGCGTGCACGTGACGGCGGCGGCTCCGGTGCAGTTCCAGCCGTTACCGGTCGCGGAGATGAGCGTCGCGCCCGAAGGAAGCGTGTCGATGACGGTGACCGTCGTGGCCCGGGACGGGCCGCCGTTGGCGACGTTGAGCGTGTAGGTCAGCGGCTGGCCCTGGCAGACGGGATCGGGGGTGTCGCTCATCGCGATCGAGAGGTCGGCATACGCAGCGAAGTTGGCCGTGAACGTGACAGGGGACGGCGTAGCCGTGATCGTGTGGCTCTGCGCGCCCCCGTCCGACCACGAGACGAACTCCCAGATCGTCGGATACGCGCCCTGCTGGGGGGCGATGATCGTGTTCTGGGAGTTGACGATGACCGTTTGCGTGAACGGCGCCGGCTGTGTGAGCGTGCCGGAGCTGAGCAGGAGACCCGAGGGGACCGAGTGGAACGTCAGGGCCGCCGTCTGCGGGTTGATGTTCACGCTGGTCGTCGAGGTCAAGTTGCTCGAGTCGGTCGCGGTGAGCTGGATCTCGAGGTACGAGGGGTACTCGTGATCCGGCGCGATGAAGGAGCCGCTCGCAACTCCCGAAAACGTCTGGTAGAGGTGCGTGTGGCACCCCGAAGGGCAGTGTTGAATGAGGATGGACCACGAGAGCGCGCTCGGCGGCAAGTCGCCGTCCTGAGGATCCGTCGCCTCGCCTGAGAAGCTGATCAGATCCCCGACCTTCCAGGTCAGCGACGAGGAGGGCGTGAGGATGGTCGCCGTCGGCGCGTCGCTGCCGGCGTTGATCGTGACCGGCGCGCTGATGTCGAACCCGCCGTGGTTGTCCGTCACGCGCAGGCGCACCGTGTAGGTGCCGATGGTGTTGTAGATGAACGATGGCGAGGGCGAGGTGGAATCGTCGTACTGTCCATCGCCGTCCAGATCCCAGGCGTAGGCCAGGACGTCGCCCGGCGCCGCGGGCACGGTGCCCGTGCTATCGAACTGGACCGTCAACGGCAGGGGCCCGCTCGTCGGATTGGCGCTCGCGGCGGCGTGAAGCCCGAAGACGATGCGAATGATCCGCCCGCCGTCGAAATCGACGTAGTAGACGTTTCCGTCGGGACCGACCTGCATGTCCACCGGCCCTTGGGCGCTCGAGGCGAAGGGGGCGATGGTCGCGGGATCCGGGTCGCCGCCCGCTCCCGCGAACATGACCCAGACGCAGTTGCGCGTGAAGTCGGAAAGGAAGAAGGCGCCGTCGTACGTCGCCGGGTAGTTGCTGCCTCCGAGATAAAACGCCATCCCCGCGATCGCCGAGCCGCCCGCCGGGCAGCCGTCGCCGGGCACCGCGACCGAGGAGTGGTTGTACTGGAAGACGGCCCCGGTCGTCTGATCCTGCGTCGGGCAGATGTTGAGACCCGTGTACCGCGTGCCAGGACCTTCGAAACAGGGCCACCCGAAGTTGCGGGCCGACGTCAGATCCGGAATCCGGTCGATCTCTTCCCAGGCGGACCAGCCGACGTCCGCGATCCATACGTCGTTTGTCCCCGGCTTGACGATCATGCGGAACGGGTTGCGGAACCCGTAGCCGATGATCCGCTGCTCGTTGGGATCGCTGCTCCCGAAGAGAGGGTTGCCCGGCGCGGCGGCACCCGTAGCCGGATCGACTCTGAGGATCGAGCCGTTCAGGACGCGCGGCTCGCCGGCCGTGCGGCGCGGGCTCTGGGCGCGCAGCGCACCGCCCTCGGCGGTGGGCTTGACC
>JBASRI010000050.1:0-4232 GCA_049273755.1 Thermoanaerobaculia bacterium | reverse complement strand
GAGTGAAAGGCGTCCTTCACGTAGGGTGAGTCGTTCGAGGCCGCGAATAGCCGCTCGACGTTGGTGTCGTTCTCGGTGAAGAGGAGCTCGGCATCCGGGGGACCGTGGAGGAAGCGCCGCCCGTAGTCCGGGTCCTCGAGCACGATCCGGCCTTCGCGCCCCTCCGCCGCGAGGCTCGGCCGCGCGGAACCGTCCCAGGACCACGTATTGCGAAACCAGATCGTGGGCAGCAGGTCGAGCGTGGCCGCTTCCGGCCCTCGATTGAACACCGAGATCTCGATGAGGATGTCCTCGGTGGATCCCTTCGCGTACTCCACGAAGACATCGAAGTAGCGGCCCTCGTCGAAGATCCCGGTGTCGATGAGCTCGTACTCGGGCTCGCGCATCCCGCGGCGCCGGTTTTCCTCGAGCAGGCGCGCATAGGGGTACTCGGCCTGCGGATACTTGTAGAGCGCCTTCAGATACGAGTGCGTCGGGGTCGCATCGAGGTAGAACCAGCACTCCTTGACGTCTTCGCCGTGGTTTCCCTCGGAGTTCGTCAGTCCGAAGAAGCGCTCCTTCAGGATGGGGTCCTTTCCGTTCCAGAGCGCGAGCGCGAAGCAGATCCTCTGGTGCCGGTCGGAAAGGCCCAGGATCCCGTCCTCGTTCCACCGGTAGGCCCGGGAGCGGGCGTGGTCGTGCGGGAAGGAATCCCAGGCCGCGCCGTCGCGGCTGTAGTCCTCGCGTACGGTTCCCCATGCGCGGTCGGCGATGTAGGGCCCCCAGCGGTTCCAGTGCGCCGCGCGGCTGTCGTTCTCGGCGATGCGCCGGCCTTCCGCCGTCTCCCGCGGCTTCATGAGGGCGTTCCGGGGCTGTGCCATCCCTCGAAGTCCGCCGTGAGCCGGTCCGCCTCCTTCGGCCCCCAGCTCCCCGGGGCATACGGGTAGACGGGTGTCACGTCGTCGAGGACCTCATCGACGACGGCCCAGGCGGCCTCGACCGCGTCCTCGCGGACGAAGAGCGTGGCGTCGCCCCTCATCGCGTCGGTCAGAAGCCGCTCGTACGCATCCATGTCGTCTTTGTCGCTGTGATCGACGGCCATGAGCTCCGTGGGCATCGATTCCATCTCCGCGCCGGGACGCTTGATGCGCGCCCCGATGGAGATCGAGATCTCGGGCCCGAGGCGGAAGCGGAAGTAGTTGCTCTCCTCGGGGGACAGGCGCGAGAGCGGCGGCCGCTTGAGGTCCACGAGGACCTCGGTCGCCGTCAGCGCCAGGCTCTTGCCAGCGCGGATGAAGAAGGGCACGCCGGCCCACCGCCAGGAGTCGATCTCGAGCCGCACGGCGGCGAACGTCTCCACCGTCGAGCCGGGGGCGACACCCGGTTCCTTCTGGTAGCCGGCGAACTGACCGCGCACGACGTTCTGGGGTTTCAGCGGCTGGATCGCGCGGAAGACCTTGACCTGCTCGTCCCGGATCCGGTCCGCGTCCATCGAGTTCGGCGGCTCCATGGCGAGGTAGCCGACGACCTGGAGAAGGTGGTTCTCGACGACGTCGCGGATCGTGCCGGTCTCGTCGTAGAACTTGCCCCGGCCCTGGATGCCGAACTGCTCCGCCATCGTGATCTTCACGCAGTCGACGTAGTTGCGGTTCCAGATGGGCTCGAGAAACGTGTTCGCGAAGCGGAAGAACAGCAGGTTCTCGACGGCCTCCTTGCCGAGGTAGTGGTCGATGCGAAAGACCGACGACTCGGGGAAGACCGTGTGGAGTGTGGCGTTCAAGCCCCGTGCCGTGGCGAAGTCGTGGCCGAAGGGCTTCTCGACGATCACTCGGGCGCTCGCGGCGCAGCCGGACTTGCCGAGCGTCTCGACGACGGCTGCGAAGAGGCTAGGCGGAATCGCCAGGTAGTGCGTCGGCGCCTTCGCGGCCCCCAGCGCCTTGCGCAACGCCGTGAACGTGGCCGGATCCGCGTAGTCGCCGTTGATGTACTGGAGCAGGGAGACCAGTTTCCCGAAAGAGGCTTCGTCCACGCCTCCGCCGTGCTCCTTCAGGCTCGCGCGCGCCCGCTCGCGAAGCTGCTCGATTCCCCAGTCCGATTTCGCCACGCCGATGACGGGGACGTTCAGCGTCCCGCGGCGGACCATGGCCTGCAGCGCCGGAAAGATCTTCTTGTAGGCGAGATCGCCGGTGGCGCCGAAGAAAACGAGAGCGTCGGAAGCGAAGGCGCCGGCCGTCATCGCGGGTCCTGCCTCATTCCTCGTGGTGCGTGTGGTCGCCTTCGGTCTGCCAGAGGGCGATCCCGCCGAGCAAACCCGCGACGTTCGAAACGAGGCGGACCTTCGGCGGCAGCCCGGGTGCGACCTTCCGGGCGTTGCCGCCCCCGACGTAGAGGCGGTCGAAGTTGAAGATCTCGTCCAGGGTTTGGATCGCCTTCCGGAGACGCTTGTTCCACTTCTTCCTGCCGGCCTTCTCCAGGGCCTTTGCGCCCAGCTCCTGCTCGTAGGTTTTCCCGCCCCAGCCGGCGTGGTGCGCGAGCTGCACGTTGGGCACGAGGTGCCCGGCAACGAAGAGCGCCGAGCCGAAGCCCGTGCCCAGCGTGATCATCAGCTCGACTCCGTGTCCGCGAATGACGCCGAGGCCCTGGACGTCGGCGTCGTTGGCGGCGCGGACCGGTCGGCCGAGTGCTTTCTCGAGAGCCGCTTTCAGGTTCACACCGACCCAGCTCGGGTGCAGGTTCGGTGCTGTCTGCGTCACGCCGCGCCGCACGACTCCCGGAAACCCGACGGAGACGCGGTCGAAGCGGCCCTGCTGCTTCGCGAGCCCGCCGATCGCGGCGAGGACCGCCCGTGGCGTGGCCGGGCGCGGTGTGTCCACTCGCAGGCGTTCCGTCAGAGGCTTCCCTTTGGGATCGAGCACAATCGCCTTGATCCCCGTGCCACCGACGTCGACGGCGAGCGTGCGGGGCCGCCGCGGCGCCGTCACGCTACCCCTTCTGCTCGACGTGGCCGCCGAACTCGAAGCGCATCGCCGAGAGCAGTTTGTCCGCGAAGTCGGCCTCTCCTCGGGAGTCGAACCGCTCGTAGAGGGCGGCCGTCAGGACATGGACCGGAGCGCTCTCGTCGATGGCGGCCATCACGGTCCAGCGCCCTTCGCCCGAATCGGACACCCGGCCCGAGAAGTTCGAGAGCTCCGGCGACTTCAGAAGCGCGATCGCGGTCAGGTCCAGGAGCCAGGAGGCGACGACGCTGCCACGACGCCACACCTCGGCGACGTCCGGCAGGTTGAAGTTGTACTGGTAGTGCTCTGGGTTCCGCAACGGCGTCGTCTCGGCGTCGACGACGCGCTGCGACTTTCCGATGTCGGCCTTCTTCAGGACGTTCATGCCTTCGGCGTACGCCGCCATCAGGCCGTACTCGATTCCGTTGTGGACCATCTTGACGAAGTGGCCGGCGCCGGAGGGCCCGCAGTGCAGGTACCCCTCTTCGGCCGTGCCGCCGACCTTCTCGCGGCCCGGGGTTCGGGGAATGTCGCCCCGTCCCGGCGCAAGCGCCTTGAAAACCGGGTCGAGACGCTGGACGGCCTGAGTATCGCCTCCGATCATCATGCAATAGCCGCGCTCGAGGCCCCAGACGCCGCCCGAGGTGCCGACGTCGAGGTAGTGGATCCCCCGGACGCGCAGCTCGTTCTGACGGCGGATGTCGTCAACGTAGTAGGAATTGCCGCCATCCACGATCGTGTCGTCGCTCTGGAGCTTCGGAGCGAGACTCTGCACGGAGGCGTCCACGGCGGCCGCCGGCACCATCAGCCAGACGGCCCGCGGAGCCTTTAGCTTCCGGATGAACTCGTCGAGCGAGCCGGCGCCCGCAGCCCCCTCGGCCGCGAGCTTCTGGACGTTGGAAGCGTGGTGGTCCCACACCACGCACTCGTGACCAGCCTTCATGAGACGCCGCACCATGTTGGCGCCCATGCGGCCGAGTCCGATCATCCCGAGCTGCATGTCTCCTCCGCCGAAGGCGGAAGAAGTTCTATCACGGGGAGTTTCAGATCATCGATCTCGTCGAGCTGCGGGAGAGCGTGAAGTGAGACCCGAGCGGGAGCGCGATCGCTTGCCCCGCGCCCGGGTCCCGGTTTACGACGCGGAGCTAGATCGTGAGGGTCCCCGTCCGAATCAGATAGGCCAGGCGCGCGCGCTGGTCGGGAGTCAGGAGCGCGTGCAGGCGCCCGAGGGCCGCCACCACGGCGGCGCGCAGGCGC
>JBASRI010000048.1:0-6176 GCA_049273755.1 Thermoanaerobaculia bacterium | reverse complement strand
CCTCGCGCCCGCGTCCACGCGCGCCGCCGGGAAACCGGCGCGGAAGCCGGTCCAGACGGAGCTGCGCCATCCCGCCGAGGACCTGCGCCTGCGCGCGGCCCTGGCGCGCATCGAGGCGGATCGCGTCAACGCACGGGAGTCCGCCGGCGACCTCTTCGGCGAGGGCCGCCAGAGCGAAGAAGAGGGCGAGCGGCTGCTGCAGCGGCAGGAGTACGACGCCGCGCAGCTCGCCTTCTCGCGCGCCGCGCGCCTCTTCCAGAAGGCAGAGGAGCTCTCCTGGGAAGAGCGCGTGCGTCAGGCCAATCTCTCGCAGAACAGCCCCTAGCCGAGCCGTTTCGCCGCGGCGACCGCCAGGGTAGGATGGGCGGCCTGTGACAGCGCACCGGATCGCGCCCGCGCGTCTGAAGCCGGGCATCGCCGAACGCGACCTCCCCGGGCCACGACCCTCCGACACCCCGGTCCAGAGGGGAGCGCCGCGCGTCGTCCGGGGCAAGGCCCTGGTCTTCTGGGATCCCGTCGTACCGGGAAAGAAGCGCGACGCGATCGACACGGACCAGATCACGCCGGCCGCCGACTGCGTCTCGGAGAGCCTCGAGACCCTCGACGAGCGCTGGAAGGCCGGGTCGTTCCGGCACCTGATGCCGGACTTCCGAAAGAGAGTCCATGGCGGCGAGACGTTCCTCGTGGCCGGGGAGCGTTTCGCGATCGGGTCCTCACGCGAAATGAGCGCGGCCGGACTGAAAGGCGTGGCGGAGGAAAAGGGACTCGAGCTTGTCGTGGTCTGCAGCCGAGGAATGGGCGACATCTTCCGCAGAAACGCCTTCAACCTCGGCCTCCACGTCGTGCAGAGCCCCGAAGCCGTTGCCGACGCGCAGGAGGGCGACACGTTCGCCTTCGATCCCGCGACGAGGCGATTGACCAACGAGACCCGCGGCAAGACGTACGAGCCCGTGCCGCTCTCGCCCAAGGAAGAGGAGATCCGCTCGAGCGGCGGCATCTTCGCCGTCGGGCGCCGCGAGTTCCGCGACTCCGCGAAACGCGCGCCCGAGGTCCGGTTCCTCGAGGCGCAGCTCGCCCGGCGCATGACGACAACCGAGCAGATCGTCTGGGCGCACCGCGTCGACAAAGACGCCGCCGTCGCACCGGGGACGACGCTGCGCGTCTACGCGGATCTGCTGCCCGCTTCCGACGGCACGGCACCCTTCGCGATTCACACGTTCAACCAGATCACAGGCGGGCACACGATCCATCCGCGGCAGGCCGCGATCGCCAACGACCACTTCGTCTTCACGGGCAAGGAGGACGACGCGCGCCAGACGGCGATCGGCCGCGAGTTCGCGCGCCTCCACGGACTCGAAAGGCCCTATTACGCCGACCCGGGCGACGGCATCTTCCACTTCTACTTTCCCGAGCAAGGCCTGGTCCTCCCCGGCCAGTTCATCCCCGGCGCCGACTCGCACAGCCGCGCGTACGGGGCCTACGGAGCGGTCGGGTTCGGCGTCGGCTCGACGACCCTGGGTTTCGGCTGGGCGACTGGGTACATCTACTTCACGCTGGCGAAGCAGCGCCGCGTCGTCTTCCGCGGAGCCCTCCAGCCGTGGGTCACCGGCAAGGACATCGTCCTGGAGCTGCTGCGTCGCTGGGGCGCGACCCAGTCGCAGGGAATGTCGGTCGAGTTCGTGGACGCCGACCGGCAGCTCCCGATCGCCTTCCGTAACACCATCGCCAACATGATGGCGGAGGCCGAGGCCCTGAACGGGATCTTCGCCGAGGACGACGTCACCGACGCGTGGTACCGCGACAAGGGCGTGGAGCGTCCCTATCCGCGGATCGCCCCGGGGGCAGACGCTGTCTATGCGCTCGACGAGACGCTCGCGCTGCCCGAGATCGCTCCGATGATCGCCAAGCCGTTCTCGCCGGGAAACGCCTTCCCGGCCGAAGAGGTCGCGCGCGAGCGCATCTCCTTCGACAAGGCGATGATCGGCTCTTGCACCAACGGCAGCTACGACGACCTTCTCTCGGCGGCCCTCGTGCTCCAGGCCGCGCGCAAGGAAGGATTTCGCAAGGCCGCGAAGGCGTTCGCGATCTTCCCCGGCTCCGGCGGCGTGAAGCTGCGGATCGAGACGCCGGACCCGCGCCTCTCGGGCGAATCGATCGCCGAGGTGTTCCGCTCGGTCGGCGGCGAGATCCGGCCCTCCTGGTGCGGACCGTGCTTCGGCCAGGGAGCCGACGCCCTCTCGCCGGGGCAACGCGCCATCACGAGCTTCAACCGGAACTGGCAGAACCGGATGGGAGTCGGCGGCGAGGGTTACCTCGCCAGCCCCGCCGTCGTCGCGGCATCGGCCCTCGTGGGATACATGGCCCCCCCTTCCGAGCTCGGCCTCACCTGGAACCCGGAGCGCTTCGGGGTCTGACTCCCCAATCGCCGCGATTTTCCTTGATCGCTTCCCAAGCCTGCGAACCGCTTGAGAGCGCGCGGGATCGGTGCCGGGGCGCGGAGCGCCGAATCTTTGGCGAAATCATTGCTTCGCCGGGACCGAAGGGCGGAATCCAGGGAGAGAAGGATCCGACCGCCTGCAACCCCGCGGGAACCGATACCTACAACTTCGGGACACCCACGATGGGAGTGATCACGGTGCTGCCGCGCCATCAAGACGAGGACGTGACGGCCCTGCCTTCGCGCTAGCTCATCGCGACCAGGACGCGAGAGACAGCGGGGGGCTGTAAGGGCCCCGCAGTTCGCGCCGCCACCACGCCCCCGTCTGGCGGCGCGTCTGCGCGTCCGTGAACCGATAGTCGTAGAGGACCGCCCGGACGAAGCGTGGCGGACGGTTCGAAAACGGATTGCTCGCGAGCAGGCCTTCGACGTCCGGGGAGCCTTCGAGCAGCCGCCGCAGAAACGCGGCGAACCACGGGCTCTCCTCGAAGCTGCCGAGCGCGGCGAACCACATCTGCCAGTCCAGGCGCGGCTGGTGGGGCGCGACGAAGGCAGGGCGGCGTCGCGGGTCCCCCGGCTTCCACCGGAACTCGTAGGCGCGCCAGGTCACGCCGTCGTCGCTGCCCTCGACGAGGATCTCCGGGCGAGTCTTCGTCATCACCGCAAAGAGGCCGTAACCGTTGGCGCTTCGAAACGGCGCGGCGAGGCTGTAGAGAGAGATCAGCGGGCGCGGGATCGACTCCGCGATGCCCAGCGTGGCCGCAAAGGGAACGGCCGAGACGGCGAGGAGGACGGCGGCCGCCGGAACGAGGATCGCATTCGGCCAGCGGCCCGGCCTGGCCGCCGCCTCCCTTTCCGCACCCTCTCTCCAGCGGCGCGGGACGACCTCGTCGTCGAGCAGCAGCACGGCGAGCGCGACCGTCAGCAGGTTGAAGAAGGCGTAGTTGCCCGTGACCGCGATCAAGACCTCCAGAAGCACCGTCATGGCGAACGCGAGGACGCGCAGGCGCCGGGGCGCAAAGAAGAGCAGCGGGACCGCGAGCTCGACGAAGAACAGGAACGCACAGGAGAGTTTGTGGAACGAGAGGGGTGCCAGATTCACGAACCAGCCGACCCAGGTCGGAAGCGGCTGGGTCCAGTAGTGGTACTGGAGGGCGGTCAGGTCGCGCCAGGCGGGGTCGCCGCTGGTCAGCTTCACGAGGCCGGAGGAGAACATCACCCGAAAGAGCAGCCAGACCAGCAGGAAACGCGCGAGCGGCGGCACGGCGAGCCCCCTCCGGAGGCGCAGCCGCCGGGGAGCCGCCAGGAAGATCGCGAGGAGGCCCGCCTCCGTCAACAGGATGTCCCACTGATACTCGAGGAACACCTGGCCCGAAACCGAGAGCGAGAGAGAAAGAACCCAGGCCGCCGCCGCGGCCACCGCGGGCGCCAGGCCGAGGAGCAGCGCGAGCGACGCCGCGACGCCCAGGCCGCACAGCACGTGAAGCCCCGCGTCGCTCGGGAAGAGCCACGAGAGCGTGGGCGCCAGCCAGTAGCGCTCAGCGCCCGTGTGCGACCGGACCCAGTCGAGAAACCGGGAGACCGGAAGGATGCCGCCGGAGCCGACGAGCCCGTCGACCTGCACCCAGAGCGACAGGAACGCCGCCAGATAGCAGAGGCCGAGGAGGCGCAGGAACAGGGACCCGGCGGCGGCGTACGTCGGCTTGACGACCGAGCTTCCCCAGAGCAGGCGCGTCACACGCAGCGCCGCCGAGCGGTGGCGAGCGATCGTGCGGTAGGCGAGATCCAGGAGCGGCGCGAGTCCGGGAACATTCCTGTAGAGCGCGTAGAGAACGCCCTTGCCGCCGGGCGCCTTCGCCAGCGTCGCGAGGACCGCCTCCGCTCCTTCGAGGACTTCGCCGTCCGGCAGCACCAGCTGGAAGGCCCGTTTGAACGCATCCGGCGGAATCTCCGGAAATCGCTCAGCGACCTCTTGCGAGGGCGCGTAGTCCACTTTCCGCCCCCTGGCCGCCTTCCATCGGGCAAGCCAAAGGCGGCAAAAACCGCAGTCCCCGTCGAAAACCCCGAGCGGGCTCTCCGGCGGGTGCGCCACGCGCCGCCGCTGCTTCACGCCGAGAGTCTATGCGCCCCCCGAAATCGGGAACGGCGTTTGCACAGCACACTGGCGACAGGAGGAAGCAGGACCATGCGCAGATGGAAATTGGCGGTCTTCGCCGGTCTCTTCGCCGTCTTCGCCGGCGGCGCCGCGAACGGGCAGGAGTTTCCTGATCCGGAGCGGAACTACCCCGACCAGAACTACCCGGACTCCTCCACGGACGACTATTTGACTCGACAGACCGTCGCGCGGTTGTCGTACATCAGCGGAGCCGTGTCGTTCGCGCGCGGCGACGACCCCGACAACTGGCAGCCGGCGGACCAAAACATGCCGATGACCCTCGGCGACCGGGTCTGGACCGCCGACGGGCGACTCGAGCTTCAGATCCACGGCGGCAGCGTCGTTCGGATGGCGAAGCAGACCGTTCTGACGGCGCTCAACCTCACCGAGGACACCAAGCAGTTCTCACTCTCGGGCGGCGTGGCGTCCTTCAAGATCCGCCAGCTCTACGAGAACGAGCTCTTCGAGGTGGACACACCCAATGCCGCCATCACCTTCGTTACCCCCGGCGACTACAGAATCGACGTTCGGCCCGACGGCAACTCGCGCCTTCAAGTGCAGCGCGGGCGCGCGACCGTAGCCTCCGGCGGCGGCCAGGTGCCCGTCTCCTCGGGCCAGGCGATCCTGATCGCAGACGGGGAGCCTCCGCGTTACGACTTCATCGCGATGGGGTATCCCGACGGTTGGGACGGCTGGGTCCGGGACCGTGACCTACGCTACGGCCGCGTGCGGTCCTACCAGTACGTCTCCCCCTCGATCGCGGGCGTCGAAGACCTGGACGCGTACGGACAGTGGCAGCGTCTCCCGACATACGGGTGGTGCTGGACGCCGACCTCGGTCGGCACCGGCTGGGCGCCGTACACGGCCGGCCGTTGGATGTGGCAGGACCCCTGGGGATGGACCTGGGTCTCGACCGAGCAGTGGGGCTGGGCTCCGTACCACTACGGCCGGTGGGCCGTGGTCGACTCCCGCTGGTACTGGGTGCCGGTGGCGCCTTCAGTCGCCGTGGTCGCGTACAACCCTGCGCTCGTCGCGTTCGTCGGGGGAGGCCCCGGGTTCGGAGTCTCCGTCGGGTTCGGAGCCGCCGACTACATCGGATGGTTCCCCCTGGGTCCGCGAGAGCCGCTCATCCCGTGGTGGGGGCGGCCGGCCGTCAACGTCAACGTCACCAACATCACGTACGTCAACCGGACGTACGTCACGGTCGTGAACCAGACGACATTCGTCCAGAGCCGCGTCGTGGCGCCGAACACCATCCGCGACGCTTCGATCGTCCAAAGCATCGAGCGCACTCCGGTCGTGAGGGGGGCGATTCCCATGGTCCCGACCCGCGACTCGATCCGCACCTCGACGCAGCAGGCGCGCGCGGCGCGGCCGCCCGAATCGATGGTCTCACGGGCCGTGGTCGCCCGCGTGGCACCGCCGCCGGCGCCGCCCCGGTTCGACGAGAAGGTCCAGGTGATCCGTCAGAACCGAGGCGCCCCCGTCGATCGCGAGGAGTCGCAGCGCATCGTCGCCCAGAGAGGCCAGATGCGAGCGTCCGCTCCGGTGCGGGCGGCCGCCGCCGAGCCCGGACGCGTCGAT
>JBASRI010000019.1:0-3758 GCA_049273755.1 Thermoanaerobaculia bacterium | reverse complement strand
GGCTATCGCGATCCCGAACCTCTTGAACGCGGTCCAGCGCGGAAAACAGAAGCGGACAATGAGCGACATGCGCGCGCTGGCGACGGCGATCGAGGCCTACGCCGTGGACAACACGCTGTACCCGCCGGCGGCGTGCCCGGGCGGCTCGTTCACCGGGGCCCCGGCGCAGCTGACCAGTACGAGCCAGTTCTCGCTGTTGACGCCGACGTACATTGCCGTGCCGCCGACGAAAGACGGCTGGCAGCACTTCTACTACTACCTTCCCGGCCCGACGTCGCAGCAGTACGCCATCTGGTCGGGCGGCCGCAACGGCGCGACCTCGGCCGCGGTCTGCGGGACGACGACCAGCTTCAACGACGACATCATCTACTCCAGCGGAACGTTCATTCAGTGGCCCGAGGGCACGCAGAACTGACGCCGTTCCGAAGGGAGACCTGATTCCCGCGTAAAATCAGTCGTGCACGCGCGCCGCCGGCTCGCCTCGGGTCTCGCCGCGGCGGCGGCGCTCCTTCCCGCGCTCCTGTGGCTCCGCCCGCCGATTCTCGAGCGCCTCGCGCCCTCCTATCGCGACCAGGGCGACTTCTTCTATCCCTTGAAGCTCTCCACGGCTCAGCGCCTGCGGTCGGGAGAGATTCCGCTCTGGAATCCTCTGTCGGGAGCGGGGGAGCCGTGGCTCGCCAACGGGCAGTCGGGGGTCTTCTACCCGCCGACCTGGCTCTTCCTGCTGCCCTCTCCGGCGCTCGCCGGTGGTCTTTTTCTCCTGCTCCACTTCGCGATCGCGGCCTGGGGCGCGCGGCGCTTTCTCAAAGAGGAGAACGTCTCGGACGCGGGGGCGCTGATGGGGGCCGCGGCGTTCGCGGCCTCGGGCGTGGCCGCGTCTCTGTCGGCCTACTGGAACCACTTCGGGGCCTTCGCGTTCCTGCCGGGCATCGCCGCTCTGGCGCGGTCGGGGCTGCGCACGCGCGCGTCGGTCGCCGGGCTGGCCGCCCTGACGGGCCTGCAGGCGATGGCGGGCAGCCCCGAAATCTCGGCCGCGACCCTGGCTCTCGCGCTGGTGCTCGTCCTGAGGCCGCGGGCCGCGTTTCCCGAGCCCGTCGTCGAACCGCCGCGCTCACTGCCGCTGCGCCGCTTCGCGGCGGCCGTGGCGCTGGGTCTGGCCCTCTCGGCCTGGATGCTGGTCCCGCTCGTGGAGCTCGCCGTGCGTTCCGACCGGCGAGGTCCGCTGCCCGCCGCGGAGCGAGACCTCGGGGCGATCCGAGCCGGCGAGGCGCTGTCTTTCGCGGGCTGGACTCCGAGCGGGCCCGGCAACGCCTACCTCGCGTCGCTCTTTCTTCCGCCGTTCGTGCTCGTCGCCGCCGTGGCGGCCTTCCGCGAGGACCATCGGCGGCCGCTCGCGCTCGTGCTCGCGGCGATCTGCCTGGCCGGCGTCCTGCTCGCGATGCACGGCCCACCGGGGAGCTGGCTGCGCGCGCTTCCGTTCCTGGACCGGATTCGCTATCCGTCCAAGGCCCTTGCGCTTCCGGCCTTCGGCGTCGCGATGTTGGCGGGCCTGGGTACGGACTCGCTGCGCTTCGTTCCCGCCGGCAGCCGCGGCCGCGTGGTCTTCGGGGCGCTTTCGGTTTGCGCGCTCGCTCTGGCGGCGATGGCGCCGCAGCCGTTCCTGGTTCGCCTGGCCTGTGGCGTGGGGAGCGCGTGCCTGGGCCTGCTCGCGCTCGGAGCGGGCCGCCGCGGGTTGACCGGGGCGCTCCTGGCCGGGACGAGCGCCGTCGGGCTCGTCGCGGCCCTGGCCTGGGCTCTGCTGCCGCTCCAACGCTTCGCCGAGGAACGGGCCCTGGCGACCTGTCCGGAGCCCACGTCCCGTCTTTCGGCCGTCGCCGGCCGGATCGTCACGCCTCCGATGGCCTCGTTGAGCGGCTGGGCGCTGCGAGACGACCGGTTCGACGCCGGGATGCTCGAGCGTCAGAGAGCAGCGCTGCTCGGGTACACGAACCTGACCTGCCGCGTCCCGACGGTGCGCACCGCGGCCGCCCTCGCGACGCGGGGGGCGCAGGAGATCGCGGCGTCGATCGGCGATGCCGAGGAGGCGCTTCCGGCCGGAGCCGCGAGCGCGCGCGTGCTCTGGACACCCTTCCGCCCCTCGAAGCTGCCCTCGCGCCAGATCGAGGGGTTCTTCCGCGCTCCCATCGCGCCCTACCGTCCGCGCCTCTCCTTCCTGCGCGCTTACTCGATCGAGCAGGACCCCTCGCGCGCGTGGGCGCGGGTCGCCTCCGGCCGGATCGACCTGACCCGCGAAGTCGTCCTCGACCGGCGTCCGACTCCGGATCCGTCGGGAGGCGACGCTTCGGCGCCGCTCCTGATCGCGCGCCTGGCGGAAGACCGTCCCGAGCGCGTCGTGGCCGAGCTGACCACGAGCTTTCCGGGGCTGCTCGTCCTGACCGACCTGCACTACCCGGGCTGGCTTGCCGAGGAGAACGGGAAGCGGCTGCCGATCCTGCGGGCGGACGGGTGGTTCCGCGCGGTCGCGCTGCCGCCGGGGGAGCACCGCGTGGTCTTCCGGTACCGGCCGATCTCCTTCTACGCCGGCGCGGCGGTCTCGGTCGTGGCGCTGCTGACGCTCCTCGTGATCTGGGGACGCGGCGAGCCGGTGCGCCTGGGGCGCAAACCCGCATGACGGCGCCGTACGAAGTCTACGGGGTCTTGGGGCCCGTGGCCGCGGGAGTCGCCGGGCTTCTGGTCGGCAGCTTCCTGAACGTCCTCGTCCACCGTATCCCTCGCGGCGAGTCCATCGTCTCGCCGGGCTCGCGCTGCCCCTCGTGCGGCGCGCCAGTGGCGGCGTACGACAACGTGCCGGTCTTCTCCTGGATGCTGCTCGCGGGCCGCTGCCGCTCCTGCAAGGCGCCCATCGCCCTGCGCTATCCGTTGCTCGAGCTCGGGAACGGGGTCCTGTGGGCGCTCGTGTTCCGTTTCGCGCCGTCGTGGGGGGATTTCGCCACCGGCGCCTTCCTCTGCTCGGCGTGTCTGGCGCTCCTGGCGATCGACGCGGAGTTCTACATCCTGCCCGACGCCATCACTCTGCCCGGAATCGCGTTCGGCCTGGCGCTCTCCTTCGTCTCCGCGCGCCGCAAACCGCTCGAGGCGCTCCTCGGTGCGGCGCTCGGCGCCGGAGGCCTCTTCCTCGTGGCCTTCGTCTACGAAAGAATCGCGGGGCAGGAGGGGATGGGCCTGGGCGACGTGAAGATGCTGGGGATGATCGGCGCGCTTCTGGGCCCCTCGGGCGTCGTCGTCACGGTGCTCTCGGCGTCGATTTCCGGCACCGTCATCGGACTCGGTCTGATCCTCGTCAAAGGCGGCAGCGGCAAGACGCGCCTGCCCTTCGGGGTCTTCCTCGCGCTCGGCGCGATCGGGGCCTGGTTCTTCGCCGATCCGCTCACCGAGCGCTACAGGGCGCTATGGCCCTAGGCGCGGGCGGCGGCGGCGTTCCCCGGTCCTTCCGGCGGGAGTCCCGGCTCTTCCTCTGGATCGCCCTGATCCTGATCCTCTTCTTGAATTTCCTGACGCTGATCTTCCTGCGCAACGCGGTCGCCTGGGGGAGCGAGGAGGCCGAGCGGCGCTCGGCGGAGATCCTGCGACGCGTTGCGCTCTCCTCGGCGCGCCCCGACGCGCTGGAGGACGCGATGGAGCGGGGCGCCGTCGAGCCCGACGTCGCCTACCTGGCGACCTACGACGAGAACGGGGCGCGGCTGCGCTCGCTCGGGCCC
>JBASRI010000711.1:0-5202 GCA_049273755.1 Thermoanaerobaculia bacterium | reverse complement strand
GCGACGAGGCTACCTCGCTGCGCTCGCGATGAGAGGGGCGGCAGACTGCCGTCTGGGCTCTGCTCGTCTGCGGTCTGCACTAAGATCCCCGCCATGCCGACGATCGATCGACGCTCCCTCGTCGCCCTCGGCGCCGCCGCGTTTCTCCACTCGCGCCTGGGCCGTGCGCTCGTTCCGGACAGCCCGGCCAAAGAGGTCAAGACGGCGGGCATACGCCTGATCCCGGTGGACGGGAAGTACAAGGTCTGGACCAAGAAGCTCGGAGCGGGCCCGATCAAGATGCTCACGCTCCACGGCGGGCCCGGCGTCACACACGAGTACTTCGAGTGCTTCGAGGACTTTCTGCCCCAGTCTGGCGTCGAGTTCTACTACTACGACCAGCTCGGCTCCTTCTACTCGGACCAACCTGACGACAAGTCGCTGTGGACGATCGACCGATTCCGCGAGGAGGTCGAGCACGTCCGGTCGGGCCTGGGACTCGAGAACTTCTACCTCTACGGACAGTCCTGGGGCAGCATGCTGGCGATCGAGTACGCGCTGAAGTATCAGAAGCACCTGAAGGGCCTGATTCTCTCGAGCATGACGGCGTCGATCGCCTCCTACATGGACTACGTCGCGAAGCTGCGCGCGGCGCTCCCGAAGGATGTCCTCGCGACGCTCGAAAAGTACGAGGCGAAAGGCGAGTACGAGGCTCCGGAGTATCAGGAGGTCATGTTCCGGGACGTGTACGGCCGGCACGTCTGCCGCCTGGATCCCTGGCCCGACCCCGTCGCGCGCGCGTTCAAGCACATCAGCAACCAGGTCTACAACACGATGCAGGGACCCAACGAGTTCGTCGTGACCGGAACGTTCAAGGACTGGGACCGCTGGAACGACCTGCCGAGGATCACGGTGCCCACGCTCGTCATCGGCGCCCGCTACGACGAGATGAATCCCGAAGACATCCGCAAGATGGGACGCCTGCTCCCCAACGCGCGCGTCGCGATCTGCGAGAACGGCAGCCACCTGGCGATGTGGGACGACCAGGAGGCCTACTTCCGGGCGCTCGTCCCCTTCCTGCAGGACGTGGACAAGGGCCGGTTTCGAGCCTCGGGCGGTCCGGCGCGCCCGTGAACGGCGGGGAGGGGCGCGGGAAGTTCGTCGTGCTTCCCGACCCGGACGCGCTCGCGCGGGAGGCGGCCGAAGACTTCACGCGCCGGGCCCTCGACGCTGCCGCGCGCGGGCGGTTCACGGTCGCGTTGTCGGGTGGGCACACGCCCCGGCGCTTGTACTCGCTCCTGGGGGACGAGCGGGCGCCGTACCGCGCCCGAGTGCCGTGGGAGAGAGTCCACCTCTTCTGGGGCGACGAGCGCCACGTCGGACCCGACGACCCCCGGAGCAACTACCGAATGGTCCGCGAGGCGCTCCTGTCCCGCGTCGCAATCCCGGAATCCAACGTCCACCGGATCCCGGCGGAGCTGACCGACGCCGCGGCGCGGTACGAGGCGGAGCTGCGCCGCTTCTTCGCGCTCGCTCCAGGCGAGATCCCCCGGTTCGACCTGATGTACCTGGGTCTCGGCACCGACGGGCACACGGCGTCGCTCTTCCCGGAGACGACGGCCCTGTCGGTCCGCGACCGACTGGTCGTCGCCACGTGGGTCGCGAAGCTCAATGCCTTTCGGATCACGATGACGTACCCCGTGTTCGAAGAGGCGCGGGCCGTCGTCTTCTTGGTCGCCGGCGCGGACAAGGCGGAGGTCCTTTCCGCGGTCCGGGACCCGGCCAGGGCGGCTGCGCATCCCGCCGGACGGATCCATCCCCGGGACGGGGAGCTCCTCTGGCTCGTCGATCGGGCGGCGGTCGGGCTCGCGGCTGCGACCTAAGCACTTCTTCAGAAACGGGGTTCCGGAGGACGGGCCGGGAAACCCCGCGTCCGGGGGGCATCCAAATGGCCATGACGATCCATTCTTTCGGACCCCCAGGCGGTCTCCCGCAGTCACGAGATCCAACCCTGACCGTCGCCGCGTACTACGCAGGGGACAGGCCCGTACCCAAGATCTCGTTCTTGAGAGAGGGCGGCGCCGAAGTCCGGGAGTTTTTGGGCGATGGTAGTCGGGGAAGCGGGGATAAGATTTCGCGCGTTCAACCCGGTTGCGACGGCGCGAGCCGAGGGCGGCGAGTCACTCGACGGGGCCATGACGGTGTCGTCGATTCGTTGTGGAGTCCCCCAAAGGGGGAACGAAAGGAGACATGGATGAAGAAGGGTGATCTGACGGTGAAGGCTCTTGGCCTCGCGGTTGCGGGCGTGCTGGCGGGCTCCGGCCTGATGGTCGCGCTCCCGGCCGGCGGGGCGAAGGGCGACGAGAAGAAGCCCGCCTCGAGCGACGAAAAGGCCAAGGACAAGGCGGCCGCCTCGTCGGACAAGCACGTCTGCAAGGGCATGAACTCCTGCAAGGGCAAGGGCGGGTGTAAGAGCGGCGACGCTGGTTGCGCCGGGAAGAACTCCTGCAAGGGCAAGGGCGGTTGCGCCTCGGCCGACATGAAGCACTCGTGCAAGGGCATGAACGCGTGCAAGGGCCAGGGCGGATGCAAGAGCGGCGACGCTGGTTGCGCCGGGAAGAACTCCTGCAAGGGCAAGGGCGGCTGCTCCGTTCCAATGAACCCCGCCCACAAGGCGGCCTAATTCGATCGTCGTCAGACCCGGGGGCCGCGGAGATCCCGCGGCTCCCGGTTTTTTCCTGAGACCTGAGACTTGAGACCTGAGACCAAGAACCGCTGGGGCCTTCCGGATCTGGGAGTCGGCGTGGGGCTGCGCACGACGCACTACACGCACATCCTCGAGACGCGGCCGGACGTCGACTTCTTCGAGATCCTCTCGGAAAATTACATGGACACCGGAGGGCGCCCGCTCTGGGTCCTCGACCAGGTAGCCGACCGCTATCCCGTGGTCCTGCACGGCGTCTCGCTTTCGATCGGCGGCTCGGATCCGCTCGACCGGGAGTATCTGGCCAAGCTCAAGGCGCTGGCGGACCGAACGCGGGCCCTCTGGGTCTCGGATCACCTCTGCTGGACGGGAGTCGCGGGCCGCAACACGCACGACCTCCTCCCGATGCCGCTGACGGAGGCGGCCCTCGCGCACGTCGCCGACCGGGTGAAGGGAGTCGCCGACGCGCTCGGGCGTCCCTTGTTCCTGGAGAACGCCTCGACGTACGCCGAGTTCACGGCGTCGAGCATGCCGGAGTGGGAGTTCTTCGGCCGCCTGATGGAAGAAGCCGACTGCGGGATGCTCCTCGACGTCAACAACGTGTACGTCAGCGCCTTCAACCACGGGTTCGATCCGAAGCTCTACATCGACGCGATCGACCCGACGCGCGTGGCGCAGTACCACCTCGCCGGGCACACCAACAAGGGCACGCACATCGTCGACACGCACAACGACCACGTCATCGATCCGGTCTGGGAGCTCTACCGGCGGTCGGTCGCGCGGACCGGCAGGGTCGCGACGCTCCTCGAGTGGGATGCGGACATCCCGGCCTTCGAGGTCGTGCACGCCGAGGCTTTGAAAGCCCGCGCGTTCCGAGGAGAGGAGGAGGCCGTTGCCGTTGCCGCCTCTTGATCTCCCGCTCCCGCGCCTGCAGCGCTGGATGCAGGCGGTGATCGAGCAGCCGGGCTCCGCCGACGAGGCGGTCGCGGCTCGAGCGGCGCGCGAAGAGCTGCCTCCCGAGGAGATCGGCCGAGTCATCCGCCCGTCCAAGACGCTGACCCCGGTCGAGCGAGTGGGCGTCTACCAGGGGATGTACCTGCTCCGCATGGTCGAGGCGCTCGAGAACGACTATCCCGCCCTCGCGCACTTCCTGGGCGACCAGGCGTTCGCGGATCTCGTCACGCGGTACGTGGCCGCGCACCCCTCGAAGAGCTACACGCTCAACCGCCTCGGCGAAGCATTGCCGGAGTTCGTTCGCGCGTCGCGGGGAATCCCGAAGAAGGCGTTTGCGGCGGATCTCGCCCGCCTGGAGCGGGCGGTGACCGAAGTCTTCGACGCGCCGGAGTCGCCGGCCTGGCCGGCCGCCGAAATCGAGCGGCTGCCGCAGGAGGCGTGGGAAGGCGCGGTGCTGGTGCCGATCGCGGCGTTTCGCACCCTCGCCTTCGGGCATCCGGTCAACGCCTACTTCCAGTCCGTCAAGGACGAGAACCACGACCATCCGGACACCGCGCGAAAGGCCACGTGGATCGTCGTGTGGCGGAAGAACTACGAGGTCTGGCGGCTCAACCTCACGAAGGACGCCTACGACTTCTTGCGGGTGCTCGCGAGCGGGCGGCCCTTCGGCAAGGCGGTCTCGACGACGGCGCGCCGGTTGCAGGGAAGCCCCGGCGATCAGCTCTTCCGCTGGCTCCGCGACTGGGTCGCCGAGGGAATGTTCCAGGGCGTTCGAGCGAGCTGACCGCGGTGCGGTCAGGATGTCGGTACGCAACGCTCAACGCGTTGATGCGTTTCCAAGGAGCGCGGCGGGGATACGCTGTCCCGCATGAACGACTCCCTCACGCAAGAGTGGCTCGAGGCCGACGGGCTGGGAGGATTCGCCTCCGGAACCGTGCGCGGAATTCGCACGCGGCGCTATCACGCGCTCCTGCTGACCGCGAAGACGCCCCCGACCGGGCGCGTCGTCCTCGTCAACGGCTTCGACGCTTGGGTCGAGACGCCCGCCGGCCGCTTCGCGATCACGTCCCAGGCCTACGGGCCCGACGTGACCTACCCGGACGGTAGCTCGCGCATCGCCGCCTTCGAGCTGGAGCCGTGGCCGCGTTGGACCCTTGCGCTTCCCGACGGCACGCGCATGCAGCAGGAGCTCTTCGTGCCGAAGGGCTCCTCGACCGTCGCCCTCTCGTGGAAGCTTCTCTCGGGCACGGGGGCCGTCTCTCTGGAGCTGCGGCCGTTCCTGTCGGGGCGCGACTCCCATGCGCTCCACCACGAGAACCCGAGTCTGCGCTTCGATGCCGAGGACGACGCCTCGGGTCTGCTGCGCTTCCGCACGTATGCGGACGTCCCTGCGATCACCATCCGGTCGAACGGAGGGTACACGCACGCTCCCGAGTGGTACCGCAACTTCGTCTACGCGGAGGAGCGGGCTCGGGGTCTCGACTTCGCCGAGGATCTCGCCTCTCCGGGATCCTTCCGCTTCGACCTCTCGTCGGGCGAAGCCGTGTGGCTGGCCGCCGCGGAAG
>JBASRI010000709.1:0-9315 GCA_049273755.1 Thermoanaerobaculia bacterium | reverse complement strand
CCGCCGCGCCTCCGGCGCGGTGGGCCGCGCGCGTCTCCGCGGTCCTCGAGGTGCGCGGCGGCTTCGTGTCCGCGCCGCTGGCCCTGCGCGCCGTGGAAGCATAGAGACAAACAACGACGATGAGCACCGCCTACACCACCGACTCGATCAAGCTGCTGAAGGGTCTGGAGGCCGTCCGCAAGCGCCCCGGCATGTACATCGGGGACACGGACGATCTCTCGGGCCTCCACCACATGGTTTTCGAGCTCGTGGACAACTCGATCGACGAGGCGCAGGTGGGCTACTCCGACCACGTGTCTGTGACGATCCATGCGGACAACTCCGTGACCGTCGAGGACAACGGGCGCGGCATCCCGGTCGGGATGCACAAGGAGCACAAGCGCGAGACCCTCGAGATCATCATGACGGACCTGCACTCGGGCGGGAAGTTCGACAACAACTCCTACAAGGTCTCCGGCGGCCTCCACGGCGTGGGCGTTTCGGTCGTCAACGCGCTTTCCCGACGGCTCGAGGTCGAGGTCCGGCGGGACGGAAAGGTCTGGCAGCAGGCCTACGAACAGGGCCGCCCGGTCGCGCCGATCAAGGCCGTGGGCGTCTCGAAGAAGACCGGCACCAAGGTGACCTTCTGGGCGGACCCGAAGATCTTCTCGGTTACGGAGTTCCACTTCGACAGCCTCTCGCAGCGCCTGCGCGAGCTTTCGTTCCTGAACCCGGGCGTGCGCATCTCGATCCTCGACGAGCGCACCGAGAAGAAGCACGACTTTGCCTACGAGGGCGGCATCAAGTCCTTCGTCGAGCATCTGAACAAGACGAAACAGCCCATCCACGACAAGGTGATCTTCTTCCAGGTCGTCAAGGGCGGGACCGGCGATCCCAAGCGGGACGCCGACAAGGAGCGGGTCGAGGTCGCACTGCAGTGGAACGAGGGCTACGCCGACACGCTCTTCGCGTTTACGAACACGATCAACAATCGCGACGGCGGTACGCACGTCGAGGGCTTCAAGACGGCCTTGACGCGCGCGATCCAGAAGTACGCCGAGAGCAACGGCCTGACCAAGGCCCTGAAGGAGACGACGCTCTCGGGCGACGATTGCCGCGAGGGCCTGACGGCCGTCATCTCGGTCAAGGTCAAGGACCCCAAGTTCTCCTCCCAGACCAAGGACAAGCTCGTCTCCTCGGAGGTCAAGACCTGGGTCCAGCAGGTCGTCTACGAGAAGCTGGGCTCCTACCTCGAGGAGAACCCGCGCGTCGGCAAGAAGATCGTCGAGAAGATCGTCGAGTCCGCGCGCGCCCGCGAGGCGGCCCGCAAGGCCCGCGAGCTCGTGCGCCGCAAAGGCGCGCTCGACTCGGGAGCGCTGCCCGGAAAGCTCGCCGACTGCCAGGAGAAAGACCCGGCCTTCTCGGAGCTTTTCATCGTCGAGGGCGACTCGGCCGGAGGCTCGGCCAAGATGGGCCGCGACCGGCGGTATCAGGCGATCCTCCCGCTGCGCGGCAAGATCCTGAACGTCGAGAAGGCGCGCCTGGACAAGATGCTCGCCTCGGCCGAGATCCGCACTCTGATCACGGCGTTGGGGGCCGGCATCAGCGCGGACTTCGACGCGACGAAGGTCCGCTACCACAAGATCATCATCATGACCGACGCCGACGTTGACGGCTCGCACATCCGCACGCTGCTGCTGACGTTCTTCTTCCGCCACATGGCGGCCGTGATCGAAAAGGGATTCCTCTACATCGCGCAGCCGCCGCTCTACAAGGTGGCCGAGGGCAAGAAGGAGACCTACCTCAAGGACGACAAGGAGAAGTCCAAGTTCCTGCTGGCGCGCCTGGGCGAGGACCGCGCGCTCTCCTCCGAGATGTCGGGCTCCAGCGTTTCGGGCGCCAAGCTCGTCGCGGCTCTCGAGAAGATGGAGGAGTATCGCAACCACGTCGCGCGTCTGGCCCTGCGGGGCATCCCCGAGGGGCTGGTGCGCGCGTTGCTCGACCGTGGGATGATCTCGAAGGCCGAGTTCGCCGAGAAGAAGAAGGTCGAAGATCTGGCGAAGGCCTCCCGCGCCTTCGGCCTGGATAAGGTCGAGGTCGTCGCCGACGAGGAGCACTCGGGCTGGGCACTCGAGGTGTCGCGCAAGATCAACGGCGTGCCGCGCTCGGCGCGTATCGACTCCGAGTTCGTCTCCTCGTTCGAGTTCAAGCGGATCAAGGAGACGGCCCGGTCGATCGGCGCCCTGCTCGACGGGCCCTACATCGTGACCCGCAACGGCGAGTCCGAGAAGCACGAGACGTTGCCGGCCGTGGTCGACGCGATCTACCAGTCGGCCGAGAAGGGCCTGACGATCAGCCGCTACAAGGGCCTCGGCGAAATGGACGCCGAGGAGCTCTGGGCGACGACGATGAATCCCGAGAAGCGGCGCCTGCTCCACGTCGGGGTCGAGGACGCCGTCGAAGCCGACGAGATCTTCTCGATCCTGATGGGCGACGCCGTCGAGCCCCGGCGCGAGTTCATCGAACAGAACGCGTTGAACGTGAGGAACCTGGATATTTGATGCACCTCGAAGTCTCAAGTCCCAGGTCTCAAGTCTCAAGTCCGAGAACTTGAGACCTGAGACCTGAGACCAAGAGCCCCTATGAGCAGCAACCTCCTGACCCCCGAAGAAAAAATCCCGATCACGATCGAGGACGAGGTCCGCCGCTCGTACCTCGACTACGCGATGTCCGTCATCATCGGGCGGGCCCTGCCCGACGTGCGCGACGGGTTGAAGCCCGTGCACCGCCGGTCGCTGTTCGCGATGTGGGAGCAGGGCAACCTCCACAACAAGCCTCACAAGAAGTCGGCGCGCATCGTCGGCGACGTGCTGGGGAAATACCACCCCCACAGCCCCGACGCCGTCTACGACACGATCGTGCGCATGGCGCAGGACTTCTCGATGCGCTATCCGCTGGTGGACGGCAAGGGGAACTTCGGCTCGATCGACGGCGACAACCCGGCCGCCATGCGCTACACGGAGGTGCGCCTGACGCGCCTGTCCTCGGAGCTGATCGGTGAGGACATCGACAAAGAGACGGTGGACTGGGTTCCCAACTACGACGCGACGCTCAAGGAGCCGACGGTCCTTCCCTGCAAGTTCCCCAACCTCCTCGTCAACGGCAGCTCCGGCATCGCGGTCGGCATGGCGACGAACATCCCGCCCCACAATCTCTCGGAGGTCGTCGACGCCACCATCGACCTGATCAAGCACCCCGACGCCACCCTCGGGCAGCTCATGAAGCGGCTGCCGGGCCCGGACTTCCCCACCGCCGGGTTCATCCACGGCGCCGAGGGCATCAAGGACGCCTACAAGACCGGCCGCGGGACGGTCCAGGTGCGGGCCCGGGCGATGGTCGAGAAGGCCGCGCGGGGCGACAAGGAATCCATCATCGTCACGGAGATCCCCTACCAGGTCAACAAGGCCAAGCTGATCGAGAGGATCGCCGAGCTCGTCAACGACAAGAAGCTCGAGGGCATCGCCGACCTCCGGGACGAGTCGAACCGGGAGGGCATCCGCGTCGTCGTGGAGTTGAAGCGAGGCGAGAACGCCCAGGTCATCCTCAACAAGCTCTTCGCCCTGACCCCGATGCAGAGCTCGTTCGGGATCATCTTCCTGGCGATCGTCGACAACCAGCCCCGGGTCCTGCCCCTCCAGGAGCTGCTGCGGCACTTCGTCGACCACCGAAAGACCGTCGTCATCCGGCGCACGCTCTTCGACCTCAAGAAAGCCGAGGAGCGGGCGCACCTGCTGCGCGGCCTTGCCCTGGCGCTGGCCAACCTGGACCTCGTCATCAAGATCATCCGGGCCTCCAGGGACCCAAAGGAGGCCAAGGACCGCTTGATGGCTGAAGTCTCGATGACACGCTCGGCGCTCGAGAAGTTCATCGGCACGGACCTGACCGACGACGGCGTCAAGGCCAAGGGAACACAGGTTCTGAAGCTCGACGACGTCCAGGCCCAGGCGATCCTGGACATGCGCCTGCACCGGCTGACCGGTCTCGAGCGCGAGAAGATCGTGGCGGAGTTGAAGGAGGTCCTGGCCCTGATCGGGAAGCTGCGCGAGATCCTGGGCTCGGAAAAGCTGGTCCTCGACATCATCGTGGACGAGCTCCAGCAGATCAAGAAACAGTACGGCGACGAGCGGCGCACCGAGATCGTGGCCGAGGCCTCCGACATCGACATCGAGGACCTGATCGTCGAGGAGGACATGGTCATCACGGTGTCCCGCGGCGGCTACATCAAGCGCTCTCCCCTGTCGCTCTACCGCGCGCAGCGCCGCGGTGGCAAGGGTCGCATCGGCGCCACGACGAAGGAAGAGGACCTGGTCGAACACCTCTTCGTGGCCTCGACGCACGCCTACGTCCTGGCCTTCACGTCCACCGGCCGGATGCACTGGATCAAGGTCTACGACATCCCGCAGCTGGGCCCCGCGACCCGCGGCAAGGCGATCGTGAACCTGCTCTCCCTGGGGCCCAACGAGCGCATGGTCGCCATGGCGGCCACCAAGGACTTCCCGGAGGACCGCTACCTGATGTTCGCCACCCGGAACGGCGTCGTGAAGAAAACGGCTCTCTCGGCCTACGCGAACGTCCGGTCGGGCGGAATCATCGCGATCAACCTGGAGGAGGGCGACTCGCTCTTGTCGGTGCGGATCACCGGCGGCGAGGACCAGATCTTCATCGGAACGCGCCAGGGACAGGGGATTCGCTTCTCCGAGAAGGAGGTGCGCCCCATGGGCCGCGACACCACGGGCGTGATCGGCGTGACCCTCAAGAAGAACAACGACGAGGTCGTCGCGATGGACGTCGTCGACGAGAAAGCGCACCTGGTGTCGGTCACCGAGAACGGCTACGGCAAGCGCTCGGAAGTGGCCGAGTACCGCTTCCAGGGCCGCGGCGGCTCGGGCGTGATCAACATCAAGGTCACTGAGAAAAACGGCCCCGTCGTGGGCATCAAGTCGGTCACCGACGCCGACCAGCTCCTGCTGATCACCGAGCGCGGCCAGCTCATCCGGATCAAGGTCCGGGATATCCGGGAGACCGGCCGGGCTGCGCAGGGCGTGCGCGTCATCCAGCTCGAAGAGGGCGACCGGGTCGTCGCCGTCGCCAAGCTCGCCGAGAGCGACGAGGGCGACGAGGAGCCTCAGGCCGCCCTTCCGGGAGCCGCGGGAGAGAGTCCCAAGTCCCGAGTCCCAGGTCCCAGGATGGAGAAGAAGGGCGAGGCCGCTTTTCTCGGCGAAGACGACGAAGAGTAGGAGACCTAGGAGACCTGGGACCTAGGACCTGAGACCTGGGACCCATATAGAATCCCGCCCCCATGCGGTTTTTTCTGGACAGCGCGAGCGCGGAGGAGGCCCGCCGGATCAAAGATCTGGGCTTGCTCGACGGGGTCTGGATCTCGGTCTCGGGCGCCCAGTCCGAGGGCATGGACTACCGGAAAGCCATCCGGGATCTGGCCTCTCTGACCGACGGGCCGGTGCTCGCGGAGCTCTCGGCGGACGATCCCAAGGGCATGTACAAGGAAGCGCGCGAGCTCGCCAAGCTCGGCAAGGACATCGTCATCCGGCTTCCTTTGCGCCCCGACGGCATGCGCGTGGCGCGGCTGCTCGCGCAGGATCAGATCGCCACGTGCGCGTCCGGCTGTTATTCGGCCTCCCAGGCCCTCGTCGCCGCCAAGGGCAACGCAAGCTACATCGCGCCGGCGGTAGGCCCGCTCGACGACATCGGAACGATCGGAATGGACCTGGTCGAACAGGTCATCCGCGTCTACGACAACTACGGGTTTCAGACGCAGATCGTGGTCGCGGACGTCCGAAACCCGGTCCACGTCCTGGACGCCGCCCTGATGGGGGCCGACGTCGCGGCGCTGACCGGACCGGTGCTCGAGCAGCTCCTCCGGCATCCGTTCTCCGAGGATCTTCGCGCGGGAAGGCCGTCGTGAAGGTCTCGGCGGACCGGATCCTGTATCTGTCGCGGGTCGTCCTGAAAGCGCTCAAGGAAAGCCGGGTCCTCGAGCAGAAGGCCGACGACGAAACCGTCCGGCGAGCCGTCGTCCGGGAGCTGACAGACAGCTTCGCCGAGCTCGACGCACTCGAGGAGAAGGTCAGGACCTCGCTCGCCAAGCGCCGGGCCATTTCGGAGAAGGATCGAGAGTTCCTGTTCGCCAGGAGCTTTGAGGAAGAGCTCCGGAAGCGCGGCGCCTGACTGAAATCTACCGTCGTATTTTTATAAACACTGTCACAACACAATTTATTGTAAGCAAACTGCGGTGTCCGTAGCTGCCCCTTTCGAGCTCTGGACCCGCTTGAAATGGCCCGAATCCTGGCAATACAATTGGCCTGATGGCGGGCCAATTGGATCTGAGCCAGATCGGCATCGATCGAGCGGCGCCGATTCCGCTCGCCGAGCAGGTGCGTGACGCGATCGAGAGGGAGATCTCGGACGGCTTGCTGCCCGAGCACTCGCGTCTGCCAACGACGCGCGAGCTAGCCGCCGCTCTCGGGGTCAATCGCGGTACGGTCCAGGCCGCCTACCGTCTTCTGGCCGAACGCGGGCTGGTGGAGGGCCGGGTAGGCAGCGGGACCGTCGTCCTCGCGGCGGCCGGCTCCCCCGACTCCCCTTTCCGTCTTGCGGATCTGCTCTCCCGCCGCGCCGCGGCGATTCCCGAGGAACCTTCGACTCCCCTGTCTGCTCCGCTCGTCGCCGACTTCTCGCGCCTGGCTCCCGACGAGCGCTTTTTTCCGCTCGAGGAGTTCACGCGCACCGTGTCCTACGCGTGGAGCCGCCGCAGGGACCTTTGGCAGTACGCTCCCCCACTCGGCCTGGATGAGCTTCGGGTCGAGGTGGCCCGCCGCCTCAACGAGCACGGGATCCCGCGCTCGCCCGCCGAGATCCTCGTCGTCAGCGGCGCGCAGCAGGGACTGGACCTGCTGTTCCGCACTTTCACGGACCCGGGCGATTCGGCGGCGATGGAGTCGCCGACCTATTCCGGGGCGCTCGCGCTCGCGCGGCTGGCCGGCGTCACGGTCGTGCCGATGCCGGTGGACGAGGGGGGGCCCGATCCCTCCGCGCTGCGCGGACGCCGCGTCAAGCTGGTCTACGTGATGCCCGAGCGGCAGAACCCCACGAGCGTCACGACAGGCCGGGAGCGCCGCGAGGCTCTGGCGGAGGCGGCGCTGTCTTCGGGGGGGCTCATCGTCGAAGATGGCTACGAGGAGCCCGAGTCCGGGCTCGTGCCGCTGGCGGCGTCGCAGCCCGAACGCACCGTGTGGCTCGGGACGCTTTCGAAGGACCTCGTTCCGGGCTTCCGGATTGGGTGGGTCGCAGCGGACCGCGCGATCGTCGAGCGTCTGGCGCGCGTTAAGAAGGCCACGGACTTCCAGACGCCCGTGCCGCTCCAGGCCGCGGTGGCGGCGTTTCTCAAGGCGGGGGCCGACCGCAAGGCGCGCCAGAGCCGTAGGGAAGAGGTCTCCCTGCGCACGGCCGCGGCCCGCCGGGCTCTGGCGGAAAGGTTGCCCGAGGCAACTTTCTGGGGAGGCGCGGACGGAAATCCGCTCTTCTGGCTGATTCTGCCGGAAGGCGTGTCCGGCCGCCGGGTCGCCGAGGCGGCCGCGCGGCGCGGTGTGGCCGTGGCGCCGGGCCAGGACTTCGATCCGAAGGGCGAAGACATCGAGCGCGTGCGGTTGTCCGTCTCGCGCGTCGAGCGGCGGGAGATCGAGCAGGGGATCGCGCTCCTGGCCGAGGCGGTCCGGGAAGTCGAATCGCGAACCAGCGCGGCGCTCTCGGCGCCGGTGGTGTAGACGAGGTCTCAAGTCTCAGGTCTCAAGTCTCAAGTCCGGACCTGAGACCTGAGACCTGAAACCTGAGACATTCACAGGGAGGACGTTGCGATGACCACTGCAGAAAGTTTCCGGTTGAAAGTTGGATTAGCCGAGATGCTCAAGGGCGGCGTCATCATGGACGTCGTCAACGCGGAACAGGCCACGATCGCGGAGCAGGCGGGAGCCGCGGCCGTCATGGCGCTCGAGCGTGTGCCCGCGGATATCCGGCGGGACGGGGGCGTCGCACGGATGTCTCCGGTCGCAAAGATCCGGGAGATCCAGCACGCGGTCTCGATCCCGGTGATGGCCAAGTGCCGCATCGGCCACATCGCCGAGGCGCGCGTCCTCGAAGCGCTGAAAGTCGATTTCATCGACGAGTCGGAAGTACTGACCCCCGCGGACGAGGAGAACCACGTCTACAAGCACGACTTCGCGGTTCCCTTCGTGTGCGGTTGCCGGAACCTCGGTGAGGCGTTGCGGCGCCTGGGAGAGGGCGCCGCGATGATCCGTACGAAAGGGGAGGCAGGGACCGGAGACGTCGTCCACGCGGTCAAGCACCTGCGCGAGATCGGGCGCGAGATGCGAAACCTGACCCTGATGAGCCGCGACGAGCGGATGCGCGAAGCCAAGCGTCTGCAGGCCCCCTACGAGCTCGTGGTCGCCGTCGCCGAAACCGGCAAGTTGCCCGTTCCCAACTTCGCTGCGGGTGGCATCGCGACGCCCGCGGATGCCGCCCTTTGCATGATGCTCGGCGCCGAGGCGATCTTCGTCGGCTCGGGGATCTTCAAGTCCTCGGATCCCGAGAACCGGGCTCGCGCGATCGTGAAGGCGACGACGCACTGGCGGGATGCCGCGGCGCTCGTCGAGGCGGAAGAATCCCTCGGCGCGGGCATGAAGGGAATCGAAGCAGCGAGCCTCCCGGCGGAGGCGCAACTGCAGACGAGGGGATGGTGACGATGGGCCGGGAATCGGGAATCGGTAATCGGAAATCGAGGAGCGCCGCGAAATGACCGCGGGTGAAAAAAAGGGGGAGTCGATTCCCCATTCCCGATTCCCGATTTCCGGCTCGGACTCCGGCTCAGTGGCCGTCCTCGCTCTCCAGGGCGACTTCGAGGCTCATCGCAAGAAGCTCGGCCAGATCGGAATCGAGGCTTTCGAGGCGCGCAAACCCGAACAGCTCGAAGAGGCCGCGGGGCTCGTGATCCCGGGAGGGGAGTCGACGACGCTCTGGAAGTTCTTCGAGTCCGCTCCCTGGGAGGAGGCCTTGAAGCGCTTCGCGGCCAGCGGCCGCCCGATTCTCGGGACTTGCGCCGGCGCGATCGTTCTCGCGCGCGAGGTCACGAACCCTCGTCAGAAAGGGCTCGGAATCCTGGACGCTTCGATCGAGCGGAATGCCTACGGGCGGCAGGCGGATTCCTTCGTCGGATCCGCTCGCGCTCCTATCCTGGGCGGCGACATACCGGCGATCTTCATC
>JBASRI010000701.1:0-2221 GCA_049273755.1 Thermoanaerobaculia bacterium | reverse complement strand
ATTCCGCTTCGCTGGGCTCGCGGAGATTCAACGTCATTCTCGTCGGATTCTTCGGGATCACCGCGCTCCTGCTCGCAACGGCAGGGGTGTTTGGCGTGATGGCCTATTCGGTCAGCCGCCGCACGCGCGAGATTGGCGTGCGTGTCGCTCTCGGGGCGGGCTCCGGCGACGTTCTGAGGATGATCCTGGGCCAAGGATTGCGCACGATCTTCATTGGGGTGGCGATCGGGATTACCGGGTCGCTGGCCCTGACCCGCACCGTGGAGTCGCTGCTCTTCGGCGTGACGGCCACCGATCCACTGACTTTTGGCGGGGTGACACTGCTCCTCGTTGGGGCAGCGCTGGTGGCTTGTTACATTCCGGCGCGGCGGGCCACGAAGGTAGACCCAATGGTTGCGTTGCGGTACGAGTAGCGACCGAAAAAATTAGACGCGCGCGAGAGTAAGCGCGAATTTCCAGCGTGTCCCACCCCGAACTTCTGCCTCTCGTGTCAGGAAGGTCGTGCCGATGTTCCGATATCCGAGTGATAAGTACTCGGGGCAGTTAGCGGAGGATCGTCGTTAACCCGCAGGGCCGCCAGGGCCCCACGAGCGCGTGGCGGGGCGTATGATCGGACTACAGGAATCCAGCCGAGTGACAGCAAGCGCAAACGCGAACGACCCTTGTCCGAGGGTGCCAACTCGCCCCCCAGCGATGAAAGCGTACTTTCGGGAGCTTGATCGATTGCATGGTTGACCTCCGTGAGTGATCTTGGGCAGCGACATTGCTGCTCTACCCAATCCATCCATCGAGGGCATACGTCGGCCCAGACCCTGCAATTCGCCGTTCTACCTCCCGACGGCGCCACTTTCGGCGATGTGTTCGCTCTGTCTCCCGACGGACGTCAGCGCAGGCCTTCGCCGATGCTTCTCTGGCTCGGGGAGGAGCCTGGAGCCCTGCGGGCGTGATCCTCTTTGCTCCGGATCTGATCTCGCCCCTGCTGCGCGTGTCCGCGGCCGGAGGCGTGCGATCCGCGCGGGGGCCGGCCATGCCCGACGATTTGGCCGGCGGGCGGCTCCGGCCGTGACTCAGGGTGGCCAGGGGCAGCGATGTCTGTTCGCGACCAACCATTCCTACCCACCTCAGCGGGTGGGCGGATCGGAGAGCACGACCCACGAACTCTGCCTGGCCCTCATGAGACGCGGTTGGCACTGCAGCGTCCTCGCGACGTCGCTTCAGGCCCGCGCTTGGAACCGCGCGTCCCGGCTGGCGCATCGGGTTCGCGCCGGCATGTCTGGTCTGCCTTGCGACACTCAGATGGGTTATCCAGTGTATCGGGCTGCGTCGGTGGTCGAGAGCGTCCACGCCGTTGCCGACGCCGTCCGGCCCTCGGTCGTCGTCGTCCAGGCGGGCGCCCCCGTACCGCTCGCGGAGGCATTCGCCGGGATTGGCATCCCCACCATCCTCTACTTCCACGACGTCGAATTTGACCAGCTCGGCGGCTCTCTCAACCAACGGCCGGGTCTGAGCTTCCTCGCCAACTCTTGCTTTACCGCGACGAAGATCGCTCAAGCCTACGGCTTCCGGCCGCCGGTGCTGCCGCCCCTCGTCACGCCGGCCCTCTACAGGGTGCAGAGCGAGCGGCGGAGCGTCGTGTTCGTGAATCCTCACCCGGTCAAAGGTGTCGAGATCGCGTTCGCGCTCGCCAAGCGTCGGCCCGACATTCCCTTCGAGTTCGTAGAATCGTGGGAACTTGCGCCGGTGTCTCGGCGCGCCCTGCTCAAGGAGGCCGCGCGTTTGCGGAACGTACACTGGCGGAAGTGGGGACTCGACATGAAGCCGGTGTACCTTGTGGCGAAGCTGATCCTGGCTCCCAGCCGCTGGGAGGAGGGCTGGGGCCGTGTCGTCAGCGAGGCCCAGGTGAGCGGCATCCCGGCGCTGGCGAGCCGACGCGGCGGGTTACCGGAGGCGGTGGGGCCGGGCGGTATTCTCCTCGACCCGGATGCCGAGCTCACGGAATGGGAAGAGGCGCTGGCGACGCTGTGGGACAACTCGTCGGCCTACCGGTCGCTGGCCGCCGCCGCCGCCGCGCACGCCCGCCGCGAGAACTTTCAAGAGGACGCCGTCACCTCGGCCTTCATCGAGATCGTCCGCGGTCGGGGAGCGCTTTCATGATGATCGGGCTGTCGCTCGAAGGTAAGGCCCGATGTCGGCGGGCGGAACGGCGAAGGCGATGAGCCTG
>JBASRI010000314.1:0-3044 GCA_049273755.1 Thermoanaerobaculia bacterium | reverse complement strand
GTCCAGATACAGATAGACGACGGGAGTCGTGTAGAGCGTCAGGAGCTGGCTGAAGATCAGGCCTCCCACGATCGCGATGCCGAGCGGGCGGCGCAACTCCGCCCCTGTCCCGGATCCGAGCGCGAGCGGGAGCCCGCCGAGCATCGCGGCCATCGTCGTCATCACGATCGGCCGGAAGCGCAGCAGACACGCCTCGAAGATCGCGGCGTCGGGAGCCTTGCCTTCGTGCCGCTCCGCCTCGATGGCGAAGTCGATCATCAGAATCGCGTTCTTCTTGACGATCCCAATCAGAAGGATGATCCCGATGAGCGCGATCACCGAGAGCTCCGTGCCGCACAAGATCAGAGCGAGGAGCGCCCCGACGCCCGCCGAGGGCAGCGTCGAGAGGATCGTCAGCGGGTGGATGAGGCTCTCGTAGAGGATCCCGAGCACGATGTAGACCGTCAGCAGCGCCGCGGCGATCAGGAACGGCTGGGTCCGGAGCGAGTCGCGGAAGGCCTGCGCGGTGCCCGAGAAACTCCCCCGAACCGAGCCGGGCAGCCCGATCTCCCGCTGCGCCCGCTCGACGGCGTCCACCGCGCCACCCAGGGCGACGCCCGTCGGCAAGTTGAACGAGATCGTGACCGACGGAAACTGGGCCTGGTGATTGATCTGGAGGGGCGCGGTCGAAGGCCCCCAGCGCGCGAACGCCGAGAGTGGCACGAGCTCGCCGCTCGAGGAGCGCACCCGGATCGCGTCGAGCCCGTCGGGCGTCTTGCCGAAGGCCGGATCCACCTCCATCACGACGTGGTACTGGTTGAGCGAGCGGTAGATCGTCGAGACCTGGCGCTGCCCGAAGGCGTCGTAGAGCGTGTCGTCGACGGCACGCGTCGAGACCCCCAGCCGCCCCGCCGTCGTCCGGTCGATCTCGAGAGCGACCTCCAGGCCCTTCACCTGCTGGTCGCTGTTGACGTCGGCGAGCTGCGGCAGCTTCCGCAGGCTCGCGAGCACCCTCGGGCCCCAGACTTCGAGATCCGCCGTCGTGTCGGCCTGGAGCGTGTACTGGAACTGCGAACCGCTCGGCCGGCCTCCGATGCGCAGGTCCTGCACTGGCTGCAGGAACAGCGAGGCGCCGGGCACAGTTGATAGCTTGGGGCGCAGGCGCGCAAGCACTTCGTCCGCGCTGATCCGGCGCACCTGGAGGGGCTTGAGGTTGGCGAAAATGCGGGCGGTGTTGGGCGTCGAGCCTCCTCCCGCAAACCCCTGGACGTAATCCACAGCCGGGTCCTGCAGGAGGATGTCCACGAACCTGTTCAGCCGCTCCGCCAGGGCCTTGAAGGACGTGCTCTGGTCCGCCTGGAGCGAGCCGGTCAGCCGCCCGGTGTCCTGCTGCGGGAAGAAGCCTTTCGGAACTTTCACGTAGAGATACACGGTCGCCGCCATCGTGGCGAGCGCGATGCCCAGGGTGAGCCGCTGGTGCCGCAGGACCCAGACGAGCGAGGACCGGTAGCCCGCGAGGACGCGCTCGAAGAGGCGCTCGTTGGCGCGGTAGAGCCGCCCGTGGCGCTCCTCGCCGGGGCGCCTCAGCAAGGCCGCGCACATCATCGGGGTCGTCGTCAATGAGATCGCCATCGAGATCAGGATGGCGACCGAGAGGGTCACGGCGAACTCCCGAAAGAGGCGCCCGACGATGCCGCCCATCAGCAGGATCGGGATGAAGACCGCGACGAGCGACAGGCTGATCGAGAAGACCGTGAACCCGATCTGGCGCGCGCCGTCGAGAGCCGCCGCCAGCGGGCGCTTCCCGGCCTCCAGGTGCCGCGTGACGTTCTCGATCACGACGATGGCGTCGTCGACGACGAATCCGGTGGCGATCGCCAGCGCCATCAGGGACAGGTTGTCGAGGCTGTAGCCCAGCATGTACATCGCGCCGAACGTGCCGATCAGCGAGACCGGGACGACGACGCTGGGGATGAGCGTGGCGCGCACGCTCCGCAGGAACGCGAAGACCACCAGGATCACGAGACCGATCGAGATCAGCAGCGTGCGCTCCACCTCGTGCACGGACGCGCGGATCGTCGTCGTCCGGTCCTGTACGCCCGCCAGCTTCATCGTGGGCGGGATGTCGGCCTGGAGCTGCGGCAGGAGGGCCAGGACCCGGTCCACGACCGCGATGATGTTGGCGCCGGGCTGCCGGAAGATGACGAGGATGACGGCCGGCTTGCGATTGGCGTTGCCGGCCGTTCGCGTGTCCTCGAAGGAGTCCTCGACCCGCGCCACGTCCGAAAGGCGCACGGCCGCGCCCTGCCGGTAGGAGACCACGAGCGGTCCGTACTCCTGGGCGCGGCGCATCTGGTCGTTGGTCCAGAGGGCCCAGGCCCGCTCGCCCCAGCCGATCTCGCCTTTGGGCCGGTTCGTGTTGGCCGTCGCGAGGAATCCGCGCACGTCCTCGAGCGCCATTCCCCGCGCGTTCAGCGCCGTCGGGTTGACCTCGACCCGCACCGCCGGCAAGGCTCCGCCGCCGACGAAGACCTGCCCGACGCCCTCCACCTGCGCGATCTTCTGCTGCAGGATCGTGGACGCGATGTCGTACATGCGCGCCCGGTCGAGCACGTCCGACGTGTACGGGAGAAGGAGGATCGGCGCGTCGGCCGGGTTCACCTTCCGGTAGGACGGGTTGTTGGGCAGGTTCGCCGGAAGCTGGCCGCGCGCGGCGTTGATCGCCGCCTGGACGTCGCGGGCGGCGGCGTCGATGTTGCGGTTCAGGTCGAACTGCAGAACGATGGAGGTCGAGCCGAGCGAGGAGGTCGACGTCATCTCGGTGATCCCCGCGATGCGGCCGAACTGGCGCTCGAGCGGGGTGGCGACTGCCGAGGCCATCGTCTCGGGGCTCGCGCCCGGCAGCCCCGCCTGAACCTGAATCGTCGGGAACTCGACCTGAGGCAGCGGCGCGACGGGCAGCAAGAAGAACGCGATCGCCCCCGAGAGCGCCAGCGCCACGGTCAGCAGCGTCGTGCCGATCGGGCGCCGGATGAACGGGGCCGAGAGGCTCATCGCCCCTCCGC
>JBASRI010000311.1:0-6305 GCA_049273755.1 Thermoanaerobaculia bacterium | reverse complement strand
ACGGAGGGGGAGTGGCGATTTTCGGGAAGTCTGACAACGCACAAGGGCAGCCGCCCGCCCCGGAGCGGCCCGCAGGTCCGCCGCCACCGGCCGGCTCGGCGCCGCAGACGGTCATCGGGCCCAAGGCCCGCTTCGTGGGCGAGATCTCGGGGGATGAGGACGTCCTCGTCCAGGGCCGCCTGGAGGGCAACGTCTCGGTCCAGCGCCGGGTGACCGTCGCCGCCGCCGGAGAGGTCAAGGGCGATGTCCACGCCCGGTCGGTGGTCGTGGGCGGACGCGTCCACGGCGAGATCCGAGCCGACGAGAAGGCCGAGCTTCTGGCCTCGGCTTCGGTCCAGGGAAACGTCAGCGCTCCCAAGGTCATCATCGCCGAGGGGGCCCAGCTCCAGGGGAACGTGGCCATGTCCACGGCGGCGGGAACGCCCTCGGCCCCGGCCCAGAAGAAAGCGGAGGAGAAGTAATGGCCACGGAGATCGCGGTCGAGACCCAGACCAATCTGATCGGGGGCAAGTGGGTGCCCTCGGCGTCGGGCAAGACGTTCGAGAATCGGAATCCTGCCGACAAGGACGACCTGGTGGGACTTTTCCCCAAGAGCGACGCCCGCGACGTGGATGCGGCGGTGGCCGCCGCGAAGAAGGCCTTCCCCGGGTGGAAGAACACGCCGGCGCCGCGCCGCGCCGAGGTCCTCTACGCGGCCGGCGAGATCTTGAAGCGCGACAAGCAGAAGCTGGCGCGCCTGATGACACGCGAGATGGGCAAGGTACTCGCCGAGACGCGGGGCGATGTGCAGGAGGCGATCGACATGGCCTTCCTCGCCGCGGGCGAGGGGCGGCGCCTCTTCGGCTTCACGACGCCCTCCGAGCTGCCCAACAAGTTCGCCATGTGCATCCGCCAGCCGGTCGGCGTCTGCGCGTTCGTGACGCCTTGGAACTTTCCGATGGCGATCCCCGCGTGGAAGTCCATGGCAGCCCTGATCGCGGGCAACACGATCGTCATCAAGCCGGCGACGGACACGCCGGCTTCCGTCGTGGCGCTGGCCCGTGTTTTCGAGGAGGCGGGGCTTCCCCCCGGAGTCTTCAACGTCGTCATGGGCTCGGGCGGCGAGGTCGGAGACCCGCTCGTCCGGCACCCGGACGTCAAGGTCGTCTCGTACACAGGCTCGACCGAAGTGGGGCGGCGGATCTCGGAGGCCTGCGCGCCGACGTTCAAGCGGCTGCACCTGGAGATGGGCGGAAAGAACGCCATCCTCGTCATGGACGACGCGGACGTGGATCTGGCGGTGGATGGCTCGGTCTGGGGGGCCTTCGGCACCACGGGGCAGCGCTGCACCGCGTCTTCGCGGCTGCTCGTGCACCGGAAGGTCTACAACGAGTTCGTCGAGAAGCTCGTTTCCCGCGTCAAGGCGCTCAAGGTCGGCAACGGCCTAGACGAGCGGGTCGAGATGGGGCCCTGCGTCTCCGAGAAGCAGCGCGAGACCGTCGCGAGGTACGTCGAGATCGGGAAGGCCGAGGGCGCGAAGCTCCTGACCGGCGGCGAGAAGCTGACCTCCGGAGAGCTCGCCAAGGGCTGGTTCCACGCGCCCACCGTGTTCGCCGACGCGGACGCGAAGATGCGCGTGGCCTGCGAGGAGATCTTCGGCCCCGTGACGACGGTCGTCCCGATCGGGTCGCTCGAAGAGGGGATCGCCGTCGCCAACTCGGTGCCGTACGGGTTGTCGGGCTCGATCTACACGCGCGACGTCAACAAAGCATTCGTCGCGATGCGGGAGTTCGAGACCGGGATCTTCTACGTCAACTCTTCGACCATCGGCGCCGAGGTGCATCTGCCTTTCGGCGGAATCAAGGACACGGGCAACGGGCACCGCGAGGCGGGCATCGCTGGTCTCGACGTCTTCACAGAATGGAAGTCGATCTACGTCGACTTCTCGGGCAAGCTGCAAAAGGCGCAGATCGACACGCACTGACAGGCGAAGCCTGTCATCCCGAGGCGCGAGAGCGCCGAGGGATCCCTTTTCGAGCCGCGCTTTGGCGTCAAAGGGGTCCCTCGCTGCGCTCGGGATGACATGGAGAGGAGGGAGAGGCGCGGATGATCATCGGCCTGCCCAAGGAGATCAAGGACAACGAGAACCGGGTCGGCCTGGTTCCGGCGGGCGTGAAAGCGCTGACCGCGGCGGGGCATCAGGTGTTCGTCGAGCACGACGCGGGCGCCGGCTCCGGAATCCCCGATCAGCAGTACGTGGCGGCGGGCGCGAAGATCCTTCCCACGGCCGACGACGTGTTCGCGAAGGCCGACATGATCGTGAAGGTCAAGGAGCCCGTCGGGCCCGAGTACCAGCGGCTGCGCGAGGGGCAGATCCTCTACACCTACCTGCACCTCGCCCCGGCGAAGGCCCTGACCGACATCCTCCTGGAGCGCAAGGTCGCCGGCGTCGCCTACGAGACCATCACGGCCGCGAACGGCTCGCTTCCGCTGTTGACACCGATGTCCGAGGTCGCCGGGCGCATGAGCGTGCACGTCGGCGCCTATTACCTCCAGAAGTCCAACGGCGGCCGCGGCGTCCTCCTGTCGGGCGTGCCGGGCGTGCCTCCCGCCGACGTCGTGATCATCGGGGGCGGCGTGGTCGGCACCAACGCGGCGAAGGTCGCCGCCGGGATGGGCGCCGACGTGACGATTCTGGACGTTTCGCCGGACCGCATGCGCGAGCTCGACGACATCTTCCTCGGGCGTGTCAAGACGATTGCGTCCAACCCCCTGACGCTCGAGGAGGGCTGCCGCCGGGCGGACCTCCTGATCGGAGCTGTGCTCATCCCGGGCGCCGCGGCGCCCAAGCTCGTCAGCCGGGCCTTGATCGCGCAGATGAAGACCGGGTCCGTAGCCGTGGACGTCGCAGTGGACCAGGGCGGCTGCTTCGAGACGACGAAGGCCACCACGCACTCGAACCCGGTGTACACGGTCGACGGCGTCATCCACTATTGCGTGGCGAACATGCCTGGAGCCGTCGCGCGAACTTCGACCTTCGCCCTGACCAACTCGACGCTCCGCTACGCTCTCGAGCTGGCCAACAAGGGCCTGAAGAAGGCAGTCGAAGACAACCGCCACCTGGCCGAAGGGGTCAACACCTACGGCGGCAAGCTCACCTACCGCGCGGTCGCCGAGGCCCAGGGGAAGAGCTACACCCCGCTCGCGCAGGCCCTCGCCTAGAGGCTGCTCGGGCGGCATCGTTTCTTCGGGTCTCCAGGGGAACCTCCGGTTCGCCCGTGCGTACTGGGGAGAGGAGGGAGGTCCCATGAACCGTGCCGTCCGCGTGCTCCTTTCCCTGGCCGCCCTGGTGGTCGCCCTGCCGGCGTTGGCCGAAACCCGGATCGAAAAGACCCTGAAGCTCTCGCCGGGGGGCGAATTCCGGCTGGACACCGACATGGGCAAGGTCACCGTCACGGGGAGCAACGAGCCCGACGCCCACGTCGTGATCACCTCGAAGCGCAAGGACCTCGAGGACCTCCTGGTCTTCCGCTTCGACGAACGGGCCAACGCCGTGACGATCACGGCCCGCCGCAGGCACCGGTTCGACTGGTTCTCCAGCTCCGGCAGCAACGTAGCCTACGAGGTCCGGGTCCCGACGGAGACGCGCGTCTCGATCGACACTTCCGGCGGCGGGATCAACATCTCCGGCCTGAAGGGCCCCGCGAAGCTCGACACCTCCGGAGGCGGCATCGGCGTCAAGCACCACGTCGGCAACGTCGAGGCCGACACCTCGGGCGGCGGCATCGACCTGGCGAACATCCAGGGCAACGTGCGCGCGGACACCTCTGGCGGCGGCGTCACGGCGGTCGCGATCGACGGTTCGGTCCACGCGGAGTCCTCGGGCGGATCGATCGAGCTCGAGCGCGTCACCGGCGACATCAAGGCCGACACATCGGGCGGGGGCATTCGCATTGTCGAGGCGGGGGGTCGCGTGAACGCGGATACCTCAGGCGGCGGCATCGAGGCGAGCTTCGCGAAGGGAAACGCCATGGGCGGCTCGTTGGACACCTCGGGCGGCGGGATCGAGGTCGTCCTCGACCCGTCGGTTGACCTTGCCATCGAGGCTTCCGGCAACGCCGTGCGCACGGACCTGCCCCTGCGGATCCGCGGCGAAGTCTCGCGCGGCAACCTCTCGGGCGAGCTCGGCAAGGGCGGCAACACGCTGCGCCTGCACACCAGCGGAGGGTCGGTCCGGATCCAGTCCCTCTGAGACGGTCTCAAGTCTCAGGTCTCGAGTCTCAGGTGGGGGCAGACGGAACTTCCGGCCGGCGACTCTGGAAGTCCTCAGATAGTCGATCAGCCGTGAGAGTCGGCGGCTCAACCTGAGGGCTTGTACCGTCGTCTCGTCCGCCTGGGTCGCTGGGACCAGTCCCAGGTCGGCCGCGACCTGAAGCTGCGCGCGCAACTCTCCGGCGGAGCCCTTCGCGTGAGATAGGAATTGAAGGAACTCGCGATCCCCGTCCCTTTCGAAGCCTTCGGCTATGTTCGAGACCACCGAGATTGCGGACTTGCGCAGCTGATCTCGAAGCGAAAAGTCCCGTTTGAGGTCGGGGCAGGCGGTCAAGGCGTATATCTGTCGGACGAGCCTTCGCGAATCCTGAAAGACCTCAAGGTCCTCCAGCCTTCGAGCCTTCATCGCGGCACTTCCTCAACTCTAGATTGTCGCGACCTGAGACCTGAGACTTGAGACCTGAGACTCGTCGCTCGAAGCCCGGGAGTAAGATCTCGCCGTGCAGTCGCAGGTCGTCATCGTCGGCGCCGGGCCGACCGGTATCGCCTGTGCGATCGCGCTGGGTCGGCGAGGGATTCCGGCCGTCTGCTACGACGGGGAATTCCTCCTCGCCTCGATCTACCATTTTCCCGAGGAGATGCGCTGGTTCTCGACGCGAGACCTCCTGGACATCGCGGGGGTCCCGTTGGGAACGCCCGAGGCCCATCCGACGCGCCTTGAAACGCTGGCCTACTATCGGAGCGTCGCGGAGCGGTTCGACGTCAAGGTCGAAGCGGAGACGGCCGTCGAGCGGATCGAGCCGCTTCCCGGCGGAGGGCTCGCCGTTTCGGGCACGGCCCGCTCCGGGGCGTTTCGCCGCGAGGCGCCTGCGGCTGTCCTGGCCACGGGTTTCTTCCGGAATGCGCGGCGCCTGCAGGTTCCGGGGGACGAGCTGCCGCACGTCCACTCCCGTTACGTGTCCGGCTATCCGTTCCACGGCCGGCGGGTCGTCGTCGTGGGCGGCAAGAACTCGGCCGCCGAGGCCGCGCTCGATCTCTATCGCCACGGGGCGCGTGTGACGATGGTCGTGCGGGCCCCCGAGATCTCGCAGCGCGTCAAGTACTGGATCAAGCCGGACCTGGAGAACCGCATCGCCGCCGGCGCGATCCGGGCGCTCTTTGGATCCCGCGTCCTGGAGATCACGTCCGAGCTCGTGCGAGTCCAGACTCCTGGCGGGGAGGAGGCCTTGCCCGCCGACGCCGTCTTTCCGCTCATCGGCTACGAGCCCGACTTCAAGCTCTTCGAGCGCTGCGGCGTGCGCCTCGAGGGCGAGGCGAGGGTTCCGGCGCACGACCCGGAGACGCTCGAATCCAACGTCCCCAACCTGTACCTGGCCGGGGCGATCCTGGGAGGCCGGGAGGTCGGCCGGATCTTCATCGAGAACAGCCGCCACCACGCCGATCGGATCGCGGAAGCTGTGGCCCGGCGGGCAAGGGCGGTCGCCGCCGGTTAGCCGGAAAGCCTTGCAACTAATCGCTTCCGGCCGGTGTTTGGATGGTCGGAGGGCGCGACCATGACCGAATGCGTCCCGGAGGGGGGGCGAGGCTCCTGGCGGCTCGGAGCGGGGGCTCCGGGTCCGCGGCTGGTGATGGGCCAGCCGGAACAGCGGGAGGGCAGGACGAGCGCGACGCCGCAGGACGGTGAGCTCCGGGCGCGGCTGGCCGAAGACCTCGATGGGTCCTTCGAAGAGCTCGTGCGGGCGTACCAGGACCGCCTCTATTCCTACGCGCTGCGGCTGACGGGCAAACGCGAGGACGCCGAAGAGGTGGCTCAGGACGCCTTCGTTCGGGCCTACCGCGCGCTGGGCTCCTACCCGGCCCCGCGCATCGCGCAGATGGCGCTGCGCCCCTGGCTCTACCGCATCACGTTGAACGTGGCCCGCAACCGTTTTCGCGGCAAGAAGGTCAAGACCGTGTCGCTCGATCATCCGCTCTCGCCGGCCGCGGAAACGCTCTGGGAGCCGGCCGACGATCCGGCGACGCGGCCCGACGCCCGCTACGAGGGCGCGCGCCGG
>JBASRI010000677.1:0-2642 GCA_049273755.1 Thermoanaerobaculia bacterium | reverse complement strand
CTCGAGACCTGACCGCAGGGCCAGCGAGCCGCCTGACTACCCTCGAAGCCCATAATGGTGTGCATGCCGCTCCTTTCCGCGCTCCTGCTGACGCTCGGCCTGATGCCGACTGGCCCCACTCCGGGCTATCTCTACCGGACCACCCTCCTGCAGGCCGCGCCGGGAAAGCTGCTCGAGGTCGTGGACTTCTACAAGGCGGGGTGGCCCGGCTTAAAGGACAGCGGCGACCAGCCTCCGATTGCGATGCGGCACAGCCAGGGCGACCGTTGGGACCTGCTCCTGCTCTTCCCGATGGGAAGCTACGCCGAGCACTATGCGCCGGAGCGGATCGCGCGTCGGCAGAAGGCCCGGGAGGCGGCGAAGACCGAATTGGCGCGGCTCGCGGACGACGTCGCCTGGACCGAAGACGTCTTCGTCTATGGGCCGCCGCTCGTAGAACTGCACGGGCAACTCTCGAAGGCGGGCTTCTTCCACGTCGAGATGTTCCAGGCTCTGCCGGGCATGGAGCGGGGACTCGTGCGCCAGCGCGAGATGGAGAATGCGTACCTGAAGGCGCTCGACCTACCGGAGAATCTCATCTTCGTGCGCGATTCGGGCGCGGCCTGGGATCTCTTCACGATCGGCGCGTATCGCGATCTCAAGCACTATGCCGAGAGTGCCGACGTTCCGGAGGGCAAGCAGGATGAGGCCGCAAGGGCGGCCGGTTTCGGAGGGGCCAAGGCGATCGGTCCGTATCTACGAACGCTGATTGCCCTGCATCACGACACGCTGGCCGTGGCGATCCGCTAGGTCGTTTTCGCGGGAGGAATGATGACATTGAATCGGCGGTCCCTGCTCGTCTCGGGCGGCGCGGCGTTGGGGGGGGCTTTGGCCTCGGGCGCGGCGGCTCAAACGGCGACCTCCGCGATCGACGGCTCGAAGTCCGCAGCGCTCTTCCTGAAGGAAGACGACGGTCTCGCTCCGGCGACCCTGGACAGGCTTCCCCTCGAGTGGCACCAGGGCCGGGCGAAGGCGCTCCAGGCACATCTGAACGAGAACGGATTCGCGGGAGCCTGGCTTTCCGACCCGATGAACATCATCTACTTCACCGGCCTCTTCTTCACGACGACCGAGCGGCCGTTCTCGGTCTTCCTGCCCGCAGACAAGCTTGCGACGATCTGGTTCAACCCGGGTCTGGATCGCGATCTGGTCAAGACCTGGTGGGCGACGGAGTCCGACTATTACTTCGACTTCCAGCATGCCGAGGGCGCCTACCCAAACGAGGGTAAGGTCCAGCAGGGCGCCAAGGTCGATCTCTTCGAGTGGGTCCTGAAAGGCCTCAAGAAGCGCGGCTACGACGGCAAGCGCATCGCAACCGACAAGGATCTCTCGCCGAAGCAGATTTCGAAGGCGGGCAGCGTCTTCCTGAAGGAGACCAAGTTCGACTCGATTTCCGACCACTGCGAGAAAATGCGCATGGTCAAGTCTCCGGAGGAGCTCGCGCTCTGGCGCCGCGCCTACCGCGTCTTCGACGAGACCCACGCCTTCGCGCGCGACCTGCTCCTCGCCAAGGGTACGGACCTGACCGACTACCAGCTCGCGATGGCGGCCCAAGAGTTCGGCATGGGGCGTCTCATGTCCGGCATCAAGCGCAATGGCCGCCCGCACACCGCCGTCGGAGTCGGCCTGGAGGTCGGCGTGCGGTGCGGCGTCGGCACGGCCTACCCGCATCCGAACCAGATGCACTACAACAAGATCCAGACGGGCCAGACGCTCCAGATCGCGGGCGGCGTCGCGATCGGAGGCTGCGGCGGAGAGCTCTACCGCGCGTTCCTGCTCGCCCCCTGGACCGACCACCAGAAGAAGGTCTGGACCGTCGCGCGCGATTGCTGCCTGATGCAAAAGGACTTGTCACGCGAAGGCGTCGCCTGCTCGACGGTCGCCTACCAGATCCACAAGCACCAGGTGAACGAAGGGATGGCGAAGTACATCTACCACCGACCGGCCCACGGCATGGGCATGGAAGGCCACCAACCGCCGTATCTCGCACTCGGCGACTACACGATGCTCGAGGCGGGGATGATCTTCTCCGTCGAGCCCGGCCTCTACGATCCCGACAACGGCTTCGGCGTCAACTTCTCCGACGGCTTCGCGGTCCAAGGGGGAGGGAAGCCCTCGCTCCAGATGTCGCGGCTCCCGTGGTCCGAGGAGTGGTGCCTGGTGAAACTGTAGAACCCCGCGGAGTCGGGTCGCCGTCTCAGGAGACCGCGGAGGTGAGCTCGCCGTAGAGCCGCCGATGAGCCTCGCGCCCGACTTGGAGCTCTGCGATGAGCTCTCGGAAGCGGGCTTCACCGCGCAAGGGCTCCAACCACGGGTCGATCTCGAAGAAGGGGGCGCAGGGGAACCCGTTCCCGGCGGCTTCCGTCAGCCAGTCGAGCGCCCGCTGCTTTTCGCCGAGGAATGCCTCGATGCACGCGACGTCGTATTGGGCGTGGTGATAGTGGCCGAAGAGCTTCCGATTGCGCACGACGAGCTCGATCTGCTCGCGCGCGCGTGTGGCGTCCCCTTCCATCCCCGCGACCAGTCCCCGGAGAGGAGCGACGAGGATGCTCCCCGGGAACTGCCGGGACAGGCGCTCGATGGTGGCGTCGGCGTCGCGGGCA
>JBASRI010000674.1:0-5949 GCA_049273755.1 Thermoanaerobaculia bacterium | reverse complement strand
GCCCTGGACGTCGCGGCGCGGGAGCCGGCGCTCGTCGCGACGTCCATCACCGCGTGGCACGGGTGGAAGGCGGCGCTCGACGGGCGGGAGATCCCGGCGGTGTCGTACAACCACGCCTTTCTCGGCTTTCGCGTGCCGGCGGGGAGGCACCGTCTCGTGCTCCGCTACGCGTCCGGCGCGTTCCGCGCCGGGGCCGCCGTCAGCCTGGTCTCGCTCGGCCTCGCGCTGGCGCTGCTCTTGCGGGGGCGGCGGGACCGGCGCCCGCCGGCTGGCTAACTCGGCTCCTCCCCGCCCTCCCAGTGCTCGAGCAGCTCCTGGCCGATGGTCTTGGTCACGAAGATCTGTTTCAGGTAGTTCAACGTGGTGACAGCCAGAGGGACGCCGGCCGCCGAAAAGGGGGCGCCGACGGCGGCGAACGCGAGATGCCGCGCCTTCTCCGCGCCGGAGAACTCGGGATTCTTCCAGTCGAGGACGCTTCCGTAATAGCGGAAGACCATGCGGTACACGTCGGAGAGCAGCATGCGAAAACCCATCTCGCTTCCCCATACGAAACAGGACCCCGCGCGCACCTTCTCCAGGAAGTCGGTCACGCTCGAGGCCTCGGCGACGGTATACACGCGCGCCAGCGGCGCCAGGGTGTGGGCGTCGGATCCCGCCACGAGCGACACGGCCCCCCGCTTCTCGCGCACGACGGCCATCAGGTCCTCGACGAGACGGTTGTGGTGCGAGGTCATCGCGCCGTTCTTGACCTCGAAGATGTCGAACATCCGGAGCATCTCCTCGAAGTAACGCCTGGGGGAGTTGCGCATCCGGTAGTTCTGGAACATGTGGTTGGCGGAGGCGATGATCCGCTCCTCGCGCAGGTACTCGTGGAGGTCGTAGATGTTCCTCCGGCGGCGCTGGATCTCGGCGTGCTGCTTCTCGTCGATGTCGAAGACGTTGACGTGAATGCGCTGGCGCGTGTCCGGGAACCAGGTCTCGACTTCCTCGGAGATGAAGAAGTCCTCGAGGTCGGGCCGCCGGTCCAGCAACGCCAGGCACCCGTCGATCGAGTCGTGATCGGTGATCGTGACGTAGTCCATGCCGCGCTCCTTGGCCAGCCGATAGACCTCCTCCGGCCGGTTGTAGGAGTCGCGGGTGTTCGCGATCCGAAAGTACTTGAAGGTCGAGTAGACGGAGTGGCAGTGCAGGTCCGCCTTGCGGAAGCGCTTGTCGGCGAACCAGGCGGGGGATTCGGAGTCCGTCTCGGTTTTCGAGGTCACTCGGGGAGCCTCCCTGGCGCGCGGGCACGGGGCCGCGCATGCGCCCGCTCTGAGGGTACCATCCCGTGTTAACGTCCCGCCGTGGCGAGACTTCTTTTTCGCGTTCTGTACGGGGGGCTGCTGCTGGCGGTCTTCGCCGGCGCGGTCTGGTTCGGGTTTCGCCGGGCGATCGTCGGCCGCTCCGTGGCCGTGCCGGACCTGGCGGGCAAGACGCCGGAGCAGGCGCTGGCGGTGACGCGGGCCCTGGGCCTGCAACTCGAGGAGCAGACCGGGCGGGCCCGCTACGACGAGCGGATCCCGGCCGGGCGAGTCCTGCTCCAGCAACCCGAGGCCGGCTCGCTGGCCAAACCCGCCCAGGTCGTGCGTGTCGTGCTCTCGTTGGGGCTGCGGGAGCTCCGGGTGCCGGACCTGACGGGGCTCGCGCCCCGAGCGGCCGCCTTGAAGCTCTCCCGGGAGAGCTTGGAGCTCGGCCCGGCGTCCTGGTTTCGGGACCCCGCGGCCCCGGCCGGGATCATCGCCCAGGACCCGGAGCCCGAGTCTCCCGCGGGACGCGGCGAGGCCGTGCACGTCCTGATGAGCCGCGGGGCCGTGGACACCCGGATCATCATGCCGGATTTCGTAGGCAAGGACGCTGAGGCCGTCCGGGCGCGCCTGGAAAAGTTCGGTTTTCGCGTGGGGAGCGCGCGTTTCGAGGCCTACGAGGGTGTCCGGCCCAATACCATCCTCAAGCAGTTTCCGCCCGCCGGCTACCCGCTCTCCAACCGCGAGGTCGTCTCGCTGACGGTGTCCCGCTCGCCGGAAGTCCCCGCGGGAGTCGCGCCCCACTCATGATGGTCTCGATCGCGCCGTCTCTTCTCTCGGCCGACTTCGCGCGCCTGGCCGACGCGCTGGCGCTCGCCGAGGCGGGCGGGGCGGACCTGGTCCACGTAGACGTGATGGACGGCCACTTCGTGCCCAACCTGACCATCGGCCCGCCCGTCGTGCGGGCCTTGCGGAAGGCCACCAGGCTGCCCCTGGACGTCCACCTCATGATCGAGCGGCCGGAGGCGACCCTCTCCGAGTACCTCGACGCCGGCGCCGACTGGGTGTCGGTCCATGTCGAGGCCACCCACCACCTGCAGCGGTGCCTGGACGCGATCCGACGCGCCGGCGCCAAGGCCGGCGCCGCGATCAACCCGGCCACCCCGACGCTCGCCTTCGCGGCCGCCTGGGCCGACCTGGACTTTGCGGTCGTCATGTCCGTCAATCCGGGCTGGGGCGGTCAGCCGTTCCTGAAGCAGTCCTTCGAGAAAGTGCGGCGCCTGCGTGCCGAGGCTCGCGCCGCAGGCAGCCGTCTTTCCATCGAGGTCGACGGGGGGGTCGGGGCCGACAACGCCGCCGCCCTCGTGGAGGCCGGAGCGGAAATACTGGTCGCGGGGACCGCGATTTATGGGGCCGGAGATCCGGTCGGGGCGATCGGGAGGCTGCGAGAGGCCGCCCGCCCCTCCGTCCGAGCCTAGACGCTTTGATGTCGAAACGGATCGGGCTCGTCCTTCTCGCAGCCGCGCTCCTTGCCGCCGGACTGGCGGCGGGGTGCGCGTCCACGAGTGCGAAGAAGCCGGACAAACTCACCCAGGAGCTGCTCACTCAGCCCAAGGAAGTCCTCTTCGAGAAGGGCAAAGCGCTGGTGGAGAAGAAGAAGTACGAGGACGGACGCAAGTACTTGAACCACGTCTTCGAGACCTATCCCAACGATCCCATGGGGCGCGAGGCGCTGCTGATGGTGGCCGACTCCTACTTCCGGCAGAAAACGTCGACCGGATACACCGAGGCCCGGTACCGCTACCGCGATTACCTCAACCGCTACCCGGGCGCGCCGCAACGGGACTATGCGCGGTACCAGTTCGCGCTCTGCTACGACAAGGAACACGAGAAGCCGGACCGGGACCAGACGGCGACGCGGGAGGCCATCGAGCAGTACCGCACGCTCATCCGCGAGTTTCCCAACTCCGGCTTCGCCGGCGCGGCGCGAGAGAGGATGCGCCAGCTCACCGACCTGCTCGCCGAGCACGACTTCGCGATCGGGTACTTCTACCTGCGCAAAGGCTCGACCGCGGCGGCCCTGTCCCGCTTCAACTCCCTCGAGCAGCAGTTCCCCGAGTACGGATCCAGGGACAAGCTGTACTACTACCAGGGCATCGCACTCGACCGCCTGGGCCGCAAGGAGGAGGCCCGGCGCTACTACGACAAGGTCCTGGAGGCGTTTCCCCAGAGCGCCTTCGCCAAGAGGGCGCGGTCCAAAACAGGCGCAAGAACCCCTGAAAAAGCGCCCACGGCCGCGGCGGCGGTTGACACCAAGCCCAAAAGCCAGTAACTTTTAGGTCAGCAACCTCAAGTCGCCGTATTTTTTAAGGAGTCGCCATGCGCCTCCCCGCTCGCATTGCCGTTCCGTGTCTTTTCGTCCTGTCGTTGGGCGTCGCGCTCGGGCAGGCGCCTCCGAAGGTGGAGTTGCAGGGGGGGGCTCTGGCCCAGCCGCCGCCCCAGATCACTCGGATCGACGCGGCCACGGCGCCCCTGACCACCGAGGCGGGTCCGCAGCCCTTCGGCTACGAGAGCGAAGTGCACTGTTTCGGCTACATCGGCGACCCCAACGAGCGGTTCCTGTCGGAAGTCATCGGGGCCGAGAACAGCTCCGAGCAGACCGACTTCACGACGAATGATCTCCTGTACATGAACGGGGGCGCCGATCGCGGGATCAAGCCCGGCGACGAGTTCTGGATCATCACCCCCGGCGACGAGGTCATCCACCCTGTCACCGGTAGGGACATGGGACGGTTCTACCAGCAGCGCGGCCGGGCCACGGTCGTCTGCATCGAGGGCCGGACCGCAACGGCCCGGGTCAACAGCTCGTGCACGGAGATCCCGATGGGCTCGTTCCTGAAGCCCTACGAGCCGGTGCCGATTCCCCTAGGCCGCCGGCTGCCCGCCTGCGCCTCCTGCGATCCGCCGTCCGGGAAGATTCAGGGCTCCATCGTCTATTCTCGCGACGGCGTCGTCGCGGTTGGGGCCGACGCGGACGTCCTGATCGACCTGGGCGTGGCTGAGGGTGTGCAGCCCGGCGACCAGTTCTCGATCTTCCGGTACGCGACAGGCACACAGTACGGCGTCCGGCCGCAGGGCTCTTATTGGGTCAACACGGCTCCGCCGGAGGGCGTCGAGGTCCCCCGGACGTACCTCGGCGACCTCGCGGTCCTCTACGTCGGAGACCGCTGGGCGATGGGGCGAGTCATCGACTCGAAGAAGTTGATCGGGATCGGCGATCAGGTGGAGCTGAAGTAGGCCAAGACCCCCGATTCCGCCGAAAGAAATCAGGAGAGGCGCCGTCGGCGCCTCTCTTTTTTTTGGCATGAAAACGAACGTTCGGCTGCGTCGCCGCGCGATGTCTTGCGCACTACCGCTTCGCATTTTCGTTTGCTAAGATCGCGCCTCTTCCTTTTACGATTCGCATTTGAATTTCGGGGAGGGCATCGTGAATCTGGATGGGCAACTCCAGGAAATCATCGACGAGCTCCTGGCCCACGGGATTTCGCTCGAGCTCGCCAAGAAAGAATTCGAGAAGAAGTACATCGTCGGCGCCGTGAAGCGAAACTCGGGGAACCTCGGTCGCGCCGCCTCCTCTCTCGGGATCCATAGAAACACGCTGCGCAACAAGGTCGGGATCCTGAACATCCGCCTGCCGCGCGAAAAGTTCCGCGTCTCACCGGATATCACCAAGAAAAAGTGATTCGTCTCGCGATGTCGCGAGACGAATCATCCCGAGCGCAGCGAGGAACCCTTTCGGGTCACGGCGGCGGCTTCGAAAGGGATCCCTCGGGCCTGCCGGCCCCCGGGATGACAAAGGGGGCCGAGACGACTAGCTCTTCGGCTTGTTGTCCGGCGGCGGCGGCTCGTCGCCCTTGACGGAATCCTTGAAGTTTCGAAGACCCTGGCCGAGGCCCTTTCCGAGCTGGGGAAGCTTCGAGGCCCCGAAAATGATCAGCACGATCAGCAGAATGATCAGCAGCTCCGGGACGCCCAGTGAACCGAACATCATGGTCTCCTTGGTGTGGCCGCGTCCCCCAGAGCGTGGGGGGCGGGGAGGCTCGGCTCCAGCTTAGCAGACCGCGGCGTCCGGACGGCGAGCAGCTCGGCGAAGCGGCGGTCCTCGGGGGAGCCGGTCAGCAGACGCCGCACGAGCCCCAGCTCCGGAGGCAGGTAGCGCCGATAGGCCTCACCCTTTCCCCTCGCAATCGCGCGGGCGAACGTTCCGCAGACTTTCCAGGCCCTCTGCAGCAGCACGCGCCCCAGGCGCACCGAGAGGGCCCGGGCGTCGACGCCCCTGGCCGACGCGAAGCGGGTGACCGCCTCGCGGGCCGCCGCTTCCGTCATCCAGTCGAGGGTGGTCCGCTCCCAGAGCAGCGAGGCGAGATCGTACGAATCGGGTCCCCGCCGCAGGTCCTGGAAGTCGATGATCCCGACCGTCTCGCCCGAAGGAAACAGGTTGTTCGCATGGAAGTCGCGATGGCACAGGGCCGACGGATGCCCGAGGATCTCCGCCACGAGGGCGTCGGCCCACGCGTCGTGCGCCGCCGCCTCGGCCGGCGTGAGCGCCGTTTTCAGGTGCAGCTCGAAGACGGCCTCGCGCGCCAACGCGAGTTCGCGCCGGAAG
>JBASRI010000668.1:0-13212 GCA_049273755.1 Thermoanaerobaculia bacterium | reverse complement strand
CCGCCGGGTCGTTTCGGGCCAGTGCCGGAAAGTCGGGGGAAGACAGCCGGTCGATGAGCACCGTCAGGGCGCGCGGCCCGATGCGCGAGACGGCGTCGGGAACCGTGCCGACCGAGTTCTCGCGGTCGACCGAGAGAGAGTTGGCCAGGATCAGCAGGTCGAGCGACAGGTACTGGTCGAGCGCCGCGACGGGGACGACCGCCTCCGGTTCGACCGGCGACTTCTTGAGGAGCTCCAGGAGCAGCTCCGCGGTGTCGTGGTAGATCGGGCGCATCAGGTAATTGCGGATGAGCCGGTCTTTGAGGCGGCGGGCAAACTCGCGGAAGCGCGATGAATGCTCGCGTCCCTCCATCGGATCGATGTGGGCGGCGCTCATGCGCTCGAGCGCCTCCCAGAGGTGCTCCTCGATTCCCTCCGGCAGGAACGGCAGGATCCAGGCGTCGGCGGCCTCCCAGTTCTCGCGCCGCTCGCGGCGAGACAGCCGGTGCGTGTCGTCGAGCTGCTTGACGCCCTGGAACGCCAGGGCCTGGCCCCGCAGCGTCAGTCCGATGCGCAGGATCGGCGTGACGCGATACGACGGGTCGTACTCGAAGTCCGCTTCGCGCCACTCGAAGATCTCGAAAAGGAGCTTGCGCGCCAGGTCCTCGACCCGCAGCGAGAGGCCGTCGAGGGTGTCGTGGCCCATCTCGAGGATCAGGCGCGTCAGGTTCTCCTGCGTCGTCATGTTCCGGGCCAGGAGCTCGTACAGGGTGGCCGCCGGCATGGCGCCGCTGCGGAGCAGGTGGACGCCCAGACGGTGGCGGGGCAGCGAGCCAGACACGTAGACGATCTCGCCGTCCTTCCAGTCCAGGGTTCGCCGGTCGTGGCCGCGCGTCACGATCAACCGCCCCGAGCGGCGGTTCAACTCCATCCATTGAAGAAGGTCGGCGAGGCCGAAGACCTCGAGCCTTCCCCGGAACTGGTCAGTCATGGGGATGGTGGTGATTTTAACACTCGGGCGGACGAGGCCGTCCTGAGACGCTATGAAACAATCGCGGAAGTGAAAGTGGAAAAACCGGCTGGCAGCCGAGCCAACCTGCCCGAGACCACCTCCTCCGGCATCCCGATCCGCCCCTTCTACGGAGAGCCGCCGCCGGGCCGCTATCCCTTCACCCGCGGCATTTCCGAGGACGGCTACCGCGACCGCTTCTGGACGATGCGCCAGTACGCCGGCTACGGGTCGGCCCGCGAGTCCAACCGCCGCTACCGGTATCTGCTGGAGCAGGGCCAAACGGGCCTGTCGGTCGCCTTCGACCTGCCGACCCAGATGGGCTACGACTCGGACGACCCGGCGGCCCGAGGCGAGGTCGGCAAGGTCGGCGTGGCCATCTCGACGATCGAGGACATGCGGATCCTGACCGAGGGCCTGCCTCTCGACCGCGTCTCCGTCTCGATGACGATCAACTCGACAGCGGCGATCCTGCTCGCGCTGACCCTGGCGGTCGCCCGCGAGCGGGGCATCCCCTGGGCGAATCTCTCGGGCACGATCCAGAACGACCTGCTCAAGGAGTACATCGCGCGCGGGACGTACATCTTTCCGCCCCGCGCGTCGCTGAAGATCGCGACGGACATCTTCGCGTTCTGCGGCGCCGAGGTGCCACGCTGGAACACCATCTCGATCTCCGGCTACCACATCCGCGAGGCGGGCTCGACCGCGGTCCAGGAAGTGGCCTTCACGCTCTCCAACGCCATCGCCTACGTCGAGGCGGCGCTGGCGCGTGGACTTGCGATCGACGATTTCGCGCCGCGGCTGTCCTTCTTCTTCAACGCGCACGCCAACTTCTTCGAGGAAGTCTCCAAGTTCCGAGCCGCCCGCGCCCTCTGGGCCGAGATCGCGCGGGACCGTTTCGGGGCGAAAGACCCCCGCTCGTGGCGGCTGCGCTTCCACGCGCAGACGGCGGGCTCGACGCTGACCGCCCAGCAGCCCGAGGTCAACGTCGTGCGGGTCGCGCTCCAGGCTCTCTCCGCGGTCCTGGGAGGGACGCAGTCGCTCCACACCAACGCCAAGGACGAAGCCCTCGCGCTGCCGACGGAGGAGTCGGCGAGAGTGGCCCTGCGCACGCAGCAGGTGATCGCCAACGAGAGCGGCGTGGCCGACGTCGTCGATCCTCTGGGCGGGTCCCATCTCGTCGAGGCCTGGACCGAAGAGATCCTGTCGCGGGCGCGGGATCTCATCGGCAAGGTGGACGCGCTGGGCGGCGCCGTCGCCGCGATCGAGGCGGGCTTCTTCCAGCGAGAGATCGAAGAGGCGGCCTACGCGGCCCACCGCGAGGTCGAGGAGGGCCGTCGGATCGTCGTGGGCGTCAACGCCCTTCGGGAAGAAAAGGGACCGGCGCCGACGATCCTCTCGGTGGATCCGCGCAGAGAAGCCGAGCAGGTCGAGCGATTGAAGGCCTTCCGCGCCTCCCGGGACGCGGCGAAAAGTCGCGCTGCGCTCGCGAAAGTGCAGTCGGATGCGCGCGAGGACCGCAACCTGATGCCCGCGCTCATCGAAGCGGTCTCGGTCAACGCGACCCTGGGCGAGATCGTCGCGTCCCTGAAGGAAATTTACGGGGAGCACCGCCCGGGCAACTGACGAAGCGGGGGTTAAGTTTCACTCGGGCAATCGCTTGCACGTGTGGAAAAAGGCCCCGCGCTGGTTTCGCGATCCGGCCCCCGCTGCACAGGCTCTTGGGCAATCCCGCTAAATCGCTGATGGAGAAGGCATTGCCCGGTCGCACACAGGAGAGTGCAATTCGCTCGGGACACGCCCGTTTTCGCGATTTTTGGCCTCTTTCCGCAGGGATATCGACAGGGTTTTCCACGGGTTCTTCGGAAAACTGATTTCAGTGAAGCGGGCGTGCGGTTTCACGCCGTCCGCACACCGATTTTCGGGCACAGGTCTTCGACCGGACACTCGCCGCAGAGAGGCCTGCGCGCCGTGCAGAGGGTGCGTCCGTGCGCGATCAGAAGGTGCGCGAAGAGAGTGCGCCGGCCCTTCGGGACCAGGGCGAGGAGATCCTGCTCCACTTTGACGGGATCGTTCTCTCGCGTGAAGCCCAGGCGCCGGGCGAGGCGGCCGACGTGCGTGTCGACGACGAAGCCCTCGTCCTTGCCGAAGGCATTTCCCAGGACGACGTTCGCGGTCTTGCGGCCCACGCCCGGCAACGCGACGAGCGCCTCCATCGTGTCGGGCACGCGGCCTCCGTGCTCGGCCGCGATCGCCGCTCCGGCCGCTCGAAGGCTCTTTGCTTTCGAGTTGAAGAAGCCGGTCGAGCGGATTTCCCGCTCGAGGACGCCGCGCGGGGAGCGCGCGTAGTCGGCAGCGGTCTTGTACTTGGCGAAGAGGGAAGGCGTGACCAAGTTGACCCGCACGTCCGTGCACTGGGCCGAGAGGATCGTCGCCACCAGGAGCTCCAGGGCGCTGCGGTGGTCGAGAGCGCACTTGGCCTCGGGGTAGGCGGCCTTCAGGCGCCGGAAGACGAGTGTCGCGCGGCGCTTCTTCTCTTCGAAGGTCTCTTTCGGCTTCCTCGCCATCGCCGACGCATTCTATGTGTAGCAGGTTGCCGAAAAAGGGTGTGGGACGGGTCAACGCCGCGAGCACGCGGCGTTCCCTACGGGGGTCTGCAACGGCCTGCTAGGATCCTCCGCGTGAGCCGACTGGCCGCCGCGCTCCTCCTGCTCCTCGCCGCCTCCGGCGCGGGAGCCGCGACTCTGACGATCCTGCACACGTCGGACCTCCACGGACGCGTCCACCCCCACGATTCCCTCGCCGACAAGGACCTAGGCGAGGGCCTCGCGCGGGTGGCAGCGGCGGTCAAGGCGATCCGGGCGGAGAGCAACCCCGTGCTTCTCGTCGACTCGGGGGATACGATCGAGGGGGCGCCCGAGCAGGCGCTGGCCTTCGCGGGACAGGTCGGAAAAGGCGTCGGGAGCGATCCGATCGTGCGCGCGATGAACCTCGCGGGCTACGACGCTGTCGCCGCCGGCAATCACGAATTCGACTTCGGGAGGGATCGCCTGGAGGCCTCCCGCCGCCAGGCTCGCTTTTCGTGGCTCTCCGCCAACACGCTCGGACCCGACGGAGAACCGGTCCTCCAGCCCTACGACGTCAAGACGATCGGCGGCGTGCGCGTCGGAATCCTCGGGCTCGTCACGCCGAGCGTCTCGAGTTGGGAAAGCCCGAAGCTCGTCGCGGGCCTGACCTTCGGCGACGCGGTCGCGGCCGCGAAGAAGTACGTTCCGATCCTTCGCGAGAAGGGCGCCTGCGACCTCGTCGTGGTTCTCACGCACCAGGGCTTCGAGAAGGATTTGCGGACCGGGCGGCCCCGGCCAGGCCTCTCCGGCGAGAACCAGGCCTACGCCCTGGCGACGGAAGTCCCGGGGATCGACCTTCTGCTGACCGGCCACGCCCACACCGTCGTGGCGCCGCGCCGGCTCGGAAAGACCTGGGTCTCGCAGCCCGGCCGTTGGGGGAACACCCTCACGCGCTTCGATGTCGAGCTGGAGAAAACCGCGGCGGGCCGGTGGAAGGTCGTCCGGATCCAGGGCCGGAATCTGCCCATGAAGCGCGTGCGGCCCGACGCCGAGATCGTGGCCGCGATCGAGGCCGAGCACGCCGACACGATGCGGCTGCTCGCCGAGCCGGTGGCCGCGCTGGGGTCGCCGGTCTCGTCGCGGGGGTTCCGGTCCAGGGACCTGGCCTTGCTCGACTGGCTCCACGCGGTGCAGCTTCGCGAGGGCGAGGCGGACCTTTCGTTCTGCTCGCTGCTGCCCCAGGAGCCGCCGCAGTGGCGCGCCGGGCCCCTGACGCTGCGCCAGATCTGGAGGTTTTACCCGTACGAGAACAGCCTCGTCACGGTCAAGGCGAGCGGCCGGCAGGTGCGGCAGGCGCTCGAGCGCGCCGCCGAGTGTTTCGCGGACCCGGCTGAGCGCGGACGCAACTGCGACACGCTCGAGGGCGCGGAGTACGTGATCGACCTGCGCAAGCCCGAGGGGAGCCGCGTCGTCTCGCTGACTCGCGGCGGGCGCGACATCGCCGACGGCGACACCTTCCGGGTCGCCTTGAACTCCCATCGCGCCTCCGGAGGAGGTGGCTACGCGATGTGGAGGGGCGTCGAGCGCCTGTCGGAGAAAGGCAACGTGCGGGACTTGCTCGTGGCCGACGCCCGCGCGCGGAAGACCCTCCGGCTCGAGGCCACCGGAAACTGGAAGCTCCTGGGCGCGCGCGGGGGTTCTTGAAACGGGTCCGCTAGCTCCGCGCCCGCAGCTCTTTCGCGATTTCGCGGCTCGCGTTCCAGCCGGGCGCGCCGGTCACGCCGCCGCCCGGGTGCGTGCCTGAGCCCGAGAGATACAGGCCGCGGACGGGAGTGCGGTACTTCGCCCAGTCGAGGATCGGCCGCATCGTGAAGAGCTGGTCGGGGGCGTGCTCGCCGTGGAAGACGTGGCCGCCCGTCAGGCCATAGGTCTCCTCGAGGTCGAGGGGTGTCAGCACCTGGCGGCCGGCGATGAGGCTCGTCAGGTTCGGGGCATACGCGGCGACGGTCTCGACGACGGCGTCGCCCAGAGCCTCGTGCTTGCCGTTCCAGCCACCCTTCAGCTTGTAGGGCGCGAACTGCGCGACGATGGACATCACATGCCTGCCCGAGGGGGCGAGCGCTGGGTCGGTCAGCGTCGGGATCGTGACGTCGCAGTAGGGGTGCGGCGAGAAGTCGCCGTACTTGGCGGCGTCGTAGGCGCGCTCGAGGTAGTCGATGTCGGGTCCGATGTGGATCCGGCCCGAGAGCGCGTTCTGCCCTCCCGCCGATTTCGCCGCCGGGAACTCGGGCAGACCGTTCAAGGCCAGGTGGACTTTGGCGAGCGCCCCGTGCGCGCGGTAGTTCTTGACCTTCTGGAGGAAGGCGGGGTCGAGGTCCGCCGGATCCACCAGCCCGAGCAGCGTGCGCTTGGGATCGGCGCTCGAGACCACAGCACGAGCCGGCACCTCTTCGCCCGTAGTCAGCACGACGCCCCAAACCCTGCCGTCGCGCGTCTCGACGCGGGCGACGGTCGCGTTGGTGCGGATCTCGGCGCCGAAGCCCTTCGCCGCAGAGGCCAGGGCCTGCGTGAGCGCCCCCATGCCGCCGCGAACGAACGCGGCCGGGCCGGCCGCGTTCGCGTCGGTCGCCGCCTGCAGCAGGACGCCCAGGCTCGTGCCGGCCGACCAGGGGCCCGCGAAGGCGCCGTAGATGCCGCGCGCGGCGATCGCCGCCCGTAGGAGCTCGGTTTCGAAGAACTCGGAGACCAAGTCGGCGACGGCCATCGGCGCCCAGCGCAGCATCCGGAAGGCGTCCCGGCGCGGGAGCGCCCGGAACTTCCTCCCGACGCCGAAGAGCTCCCACACGGCGCCGAAGCCCGGTTCGTCGATCGACGGGGGCGTCATCGTCAGGAGCGGCTCGAGGACCTTGCCGATGCGCCCGAGGCTCTGGTGGAACTCGAGGTAGCCCTTCGCGTCATGCGGCGACAGCTTCTCGAGTTCCGAGGCGGTTCGCTTCGGGTCGCCGTAGAGCGCGATCGCCCGGCCGTCCGGGGCCACGGCCAGGACGCGGACCTCCGTCTGGATGAAAGACAGGCCGTGCCGCGCGAGGTCCAGGTCCGAGGCGATCGAAGGCAGGAACGGCCCCGCCGCATGGAGCAGCGAGGAGACTTTGAAGCCCGGCGTGAATTCCTCGGTCACGGCGACCCCGCCGACGACCGGGCGCCGCTCGAGCACGACGGACTTGAACCCGGCCCTGGCCAGGACAGCCGCGGCGGTCAGCCCGTTGGGGCCCGCGCCGATGACGACGACGTCCTTCGTCTCCGCCAACGGCGCCCTAGACCTTTCCCCGCTTCCAGTCTTCGAGGAGCTTGAACGCGGCGTTCTTGCCGTTGGCGCCCATGATGCCGCCGCCCGGGTGCGTGGCCGAGCCGCACATGTAGAGGCTGCGGATCGGGGTGCGGTATTGGGCCCATCCCGGCGCGGGCCGCAGGAAGAAAAGCTGCTCGAGGGTCAGCTCGCCCTGGAAGATATTGCCTTCGGAGAGTCCCCACTCGCGCTCGAGGTCGAGCGGCGTGACGACCTGGCGGTGCCGGATGATGTTTCTGATGTTGGGCGCGTGCTCGGCAATCGTGTCCACGACCGTGTCCCCGAAGTTCTCGCGCTCCGTGTCCCAGTCGCCCTCCTTCAGGTGGTAGGGGGCGTACTGGACGAAGCAGGACATGACGTGCTTTCCGGGCGGCGCGATGGACGGGTCCGTCAGGCTCGGGATGACCACGTCGATGTAGGGGCGGCGCGAGTAGCGGCCGTACTTGGCGTCGTCGTACGCCCGCTCCATGTACTCGACGGACGGCGAGATGGAGATCGCGCCCCTCAAGTGCGCGCCCGGTCCCGGCATGGACTTGAAGTCCGGCAGCGCGTCCAGCGCCAGGTTGACCTTGCCCGAGGACCCGCGGAACTTGTAGCGCTTGATGTCGTCCACGAAGTCCCCGGGTAGCTCCTTCTCGCCGATCATCTTCATGAAGGTCAGCCGCGGGTCCACGCTCGAGGAGACCACCTTCGCGTCGATCTCTTCGCCGGACTCCAGGACCACGCCGGTCGCCCGGCCGTTCCCGACCTTGATCTTCGCGATTGGCGCCTTCGTCCGGATCTGGACGCCGGCCTCGCGGCCGGCCTCGGCGATGGCGTTCGAGATGGCTCCCGTGCCGCCGCGCGCGAAGCCCCACGCCCGGAAAGCGCCGTCGATGTCCCCCATGTAGTGGTGGAGGAGAACGTACGCCGTGCCGGGGGAGCGTACGCCCAGGAACGTGCCGATGATGCCGGAGGCCGACATCGTGGCCTTCAGCGGATCCGTCTCGAACCACTGGTCGAGGAAGTCCACCGCCGACATCGTCATGAGCTGGACCTGGTTGTACTTGTCCTCGCCCGAGAGGCTGCGGAAGCGCTTGCCGAGGAAGAGGAGGTCCTGGAGGCCTTTCCAGTTCAGCCTGGTCGGATCGGGCGGCGTCATGCCCAGGATCGGCTTGACGAAGCGGCCCATGTCGGCCATGGCCTTCCCGTACTCGTCGTAAGCCTCCGCGTCGACCCTGGAGTGGCGGGCGATCTCGCGGCGCGTTCTCGCGTGGTCGTTGACGCGCCAGAGGTGGTCGCCGTTGAGCATCGGCGTGAAGGTGCCGTCGAGGGGGAGGATCTCGAGGCCGTGGCGGGGAAGATCGAGGTCGCGGATGATCTCGGGGCGCAGAAGCGAGACGACGTAGGAGCACACCGAGAATTTGAACCCCGGGAAGACCTCCTCGGTCACCGCCGCGCCGCCGAGGACGTGCCGGCGCTCGAGCACGAGCACTTTCTTCCCGGCCCGCTGGAGGTAGGCGGCGTGGATCAAGCCGTTGTGCCCGCCTCCGATGACGATGACGTCGTACTTCTCGCTCATGATCCCGTGGGTCGCCCTTCGTGTGTGACCGGAAGTTTCTTGCAGCGGCTTGACCGCGGACGCGGGAGCATACTTATAATCGCCCGCTTCGACAAGCGCTCCGCGCCGTTCATGACGCGGGGTCAGACGGGAGAATTCACGCCGTGCCGATCGGGTCCGCCGTCCACGAGAGAACGTTTCCGCTCTGCGAGAGCCTGAACTACCGCGAGTGGTCGGGCTACTATGCCGTCTCCGCGTACGAGGCGCACCACGAGCACGAGTACAACGCGATCCGCAACGCCGCGGCGCTGATCGACATCTCGCCGCTCTTCAAATACCGCGTCTCGGGCAAGGACGCGACGCGTCTGGTCGATCGAATCGTCACGCGGGACCTCCGCAAGGTCTCGGTTGGCTCGGTGATCTACACGCCCTGGTGCGACGAGCGCGGCAAGACGATTGACGACGGCACCGTCTCGCGGCTCTCGGAGAACGTCTACCGCTGGACGGCGGCGGACCCGAGCCTGCGCTGGTTCCAGCAGAACGCGCCCGGCCTGGACGTCGGGATCGAGGACATCTCCGAGCAGGTCGCGGCGCTCGCGCTGCAGGGCCCGACGTCGGGCCGGATGCTCAAGGCGATCGCCGAGGCCGACGTCGAGAACCTCAAGTACTTCAAGGTCACCACGGGCAAGATCGCCGGCGTGGCGGTCGAGATCTCGCGAACGGGCTACACGGGCGACCTCGGCTACGAGATCTGGATTCCGTGGAAGGAGGCGGTGAAGGTCTGGGACGAGCTCATGGAAAAGGGACGGCCGTTCGACGTCCACGCCGCCGGCATGCTCGCCCTGGACGTGTCCCGGATCGAGGCGGGGCTGCTCCTGATCGACGTCGACTTCAACAGCTCGAAGAAGGCCTACATCGACCAACAGCGCTACTCGCCGCTCGAAATGGGGCTTTCGCGACTGGTCGCGCTGGATAAAGGCCGATTCGTCGGTCAGAAAGCCCTGCGCGAGGAGGCCAAGAAGGGGCCGGCGCGGGAGATCGTGGGCCTGGAGGTCGAGTGGAACTCGATCGAGTCGATCTACGACAGGCTCTCCCTGGCGCCCCAGATTCCGGCGGCCGCCTCGCGCGTCCCCGTGCCGGTCTTCGAACACGGCGAGCAGGTCGGGAAGGCCACGTCCACGACCTGGTCGCCGACGCTCAAGAAGATGATTGCCCTGGCCACGATCGACCGCGGGCACAACGCCCTGGGCTCGCGCCTCGAAATGGAGTACACGGTCGAGGCCGTGCGGCACCGCGTCTCTGCGACCGTCGTGAAAACGCCCTTCTTCAATCCTCCCCGAAAGACTGCAACGCCCGTCCGGTAGGAGGGCTCATGGCCTCGTCGGTCCAGGACATTCTCGACTCCTACGACACCAAGGCTCCCCTCGAGGAGGCGTGGACGATTCCCGCCCCCTGGTACGTGGATGACCGCGTCGCCGAGCTCGAGCGCAAGACCGTCTTCTCGCGCACCTGGCAGCTCGTGGGCCGCCTCGACCAGCTCACGCAGCCCGGTCAGTACGTCACGGCGATGCTCGCCGGCGAGCCGATCGTCGTCGTGCGGGGCGACGACGGACAGCTCCGCGGCTTCTTCAACGTCTGCCGCCACCACGCCGCGGCCGTGATGACGGAGGAGGAGGGCAAGGCGCCGATCCTGCGCTGCCCGTACCACGGCTGGACGTACTCGCTGGCAGGGGAGCTGAAGGGCACGCCCGACTTCGCCGGCGTCTGCCGCTTCGACAGGGCGAAGAACGGTCTCGTGCCGGTCGAGACGGCGGTCTGGGAAAAGTTCGTCTTCGTGCGGCTGGAGCCGGGAGGCCCCTCGCTCACCGAGTCGCTCGGTCCTCTCGTCGGGCAGTTCGCGAAACTCGACCTGGCGCGGTTCCACTTCGTCGAGCGGCGCCGCTGGACCTTCGACTGCAACTGGAAAGTCTTCGTGGACAACTTCCTCGACGGCGGGTACCACGTTCCGCACCTGCACAAGGGGCTCTCCTCGGTGCTCGACTACAGCCAGTACATGATCGAGACCGGCGACAGCTGGTGCCTCCAGTGGAGCCCGATCGACCACTCCAAGGCCCAGGACGACGTCGCCGCAGTGCGCGGGGGCGACCGGGCCCTCTATTACTGGATCTACCCGAACTTCATGATCAACTGGTACGAAGGCGTGATGGACACGAACCTCGTGCGGCCTCTGGGGACCGGCAAGGCCGAGGTCATCTTCGACTTCTACTTCACCGACGTGTCGACTCCCGAGTCGATCGCCCGGAACAGAGCCTCGATCGACGTCGGCAACCGCGTCCAGGACGAGGACCTCGCGATCTGCGACTCGGTCCAGCGGGGCCTGAGCTCGCGCGCGTACCGCGCCGGCCGCCTCTCGGTGCGCCGGGAGGGCGGAGAGCACCTGTTCCACCGCCTGCTGGCGAGGGACTTGAAGGAGGGATTCTCCGGGGCCTGACCTGGGACTCGTTCAGGTCGCCGGCGTCCAGAGCTGGATCTCCTCCTCCAGACGCTTCCGGACCCCTTCCTCGGTCAGCGGCCGGCTGAACCAGTACCCCTGCATCTCGTCGCAACCGTACGTCTGGAGCCGCTGGAACTGCTCCTGCGTCTCGACGCCCTCCGCGATGACGGTCAGGTTGGACCCGTGGGCCATTTCGACGATGGCCCGCACGATGCCGGCGTCCGCGGGGTTGATCGCGAGGTCCGTTACGAACGAACGGTCGATCTTCAGCGACGTGACCGGGAAGCTTTTCAGGTAGCTCATCGAGGAGTAGCCTGTCCCGAAGTCGTCGATCGCGATCCCGACTCCCATGCTGCGCAGGAGGTTCAGATTCGCCGAGACGATCTCGGCCCCCTCCATCGCGATCGACTCGGTGATCTCGATCTCGAGATGCCTCGGCTCGAGGCCCGCCTCCGTCAACGCCCGCTCGACCGTGTGGACCAGGCTTCGTTCCCGGAACTGGCGCGCCGAGAAGTTGACGGAGATCCGCAGATCCAGCCCGGTTCCGTGCCACGCCTTCAACCGGGCGCAGGCGTTGCGGAGCACGCGCTCCCCCAGAGGCAGGATGATCCCGGTTTCCTCCGCGACCGGAATGAAGGTGGCCGGCATGACCAGCCCTTTTTCGGGGTGCTGCCAGCGCACCAGCGCTTCGAAACCGACGATCCGTCCGCTGACGATCGACACCAGCGGCTGAAAGTGGAGGAGGAGCTCGTTGCGCTCCAGGGCCAGGCGCAGGCCGTTCTGGAGCGACAGGCGCTCGATCGCCGTGGCCGTCAGCTCCGGCGTGCAAAGCTGGAAGGTGTTCGTGCCGAGCTCCTTGGCCCGGTGCATCGCCGTGTCGGCGTTGCGCAGGAGCGTTTCGGCGTCCCGCCCGTCTTCGGGGAAGATCGCTACGCCGGCGCTCGCGGTCACCTCGAGGCGGCCCTGGTCGATCTCGAAGGGCCGGCTGGCGTGAAGGAGCAGCTTCTGCGCGACACGGCCGATGTCCTCGCTCTGTCGAAGATCCGGCACGAGGATCAGAAACTGGTCACCGCCGATGCGGGCGACGGTGTCGACCTCGCGGACCCCTCGCTTGAGGCGGAGGGCGAGCGACTGCAAGAGGCGATCGCCGACGCCGTGGCCCCAGTTGTCGTTGACGAACTTGAAGCCGTCCACGTCCATGTACACGATGGCCAGGCGCCGATCGTGTCGTCGGGACTGGGCGAGCTCGAGGACCAGACGCTCCATGAAGCGAATCCGGTTGGGAAGCTTCGTGAGCGGATCGATGAACGCGCGTTCGGAGATCTGCGCCTCGGCTCGCCGCCGCTCCGTGATGTCCAGCAGCGTGCCGACGATCGCGGGTTGCCCGTCCGATTCGGTCGGGGATTCGTAGACCTCGACTTCGATCTGGTCGCCGCCCTTCCGGATGGCGCGGAAGGTGTACGGGGCTTCCGGGGGCGCTCCCCGGGCGGCGTTGCGGACTTGCGCCAGAACGATGGCCCGATCGTCCGGGGCGACGACGGATTCCAGAGATTCGAATGCGAGCAGTTCGCGCACGGTGTATCCGAGGATGTCCGCGAGTTTCGGGTTGACGTAGAGGTACCGCTCGCCCTGGATCAGGTAGGCGCCCACGGGGGACTGCTCCACGAGCCGACGGAATTCGGGCTCGAACCGGGGCGCCGGCCCTCCCTCCTCAGGCCCCGCTGTCTCGGGGAACGGCGGTTCGGAAGCAGCGGGATCGACGGAATCGGCCAGGCGACCCTCCCCCCTTGGAGGCAGCGGACTTAAGGATGTCGGTCGGTTGGAAACCAGAGAATTGTAGCATCCCGGGTCTGCGGCCGGCCTGGCCGCTCGGTGCGGCTAGTGCCCGGCGGCGCGTCGCAGCGGGACCACGGCGGCCGTCTTGCGCGAGGCCTCGACGGCGGCGCGGCGGATATCGGCGATGGTGGGCTCGAGGATGGCCAGGAGCTGTTCGAGCTCGGCGGCGAGCGTGATCGCGCCGCGCTGCTCGGCCTCGTCGCGGCTCTCGGCGAGCCTCCGGCAGAAGAGGCGCAGATCGTTCCAACGTCCCAGAGCTTCCTGGAGCAACTTCTCGCGTTCGATCTGGTTCGTCCACCGCCGCAGGCCCAGGGTGGCGAGGTCCTCGGCGAGATAGCGGGCCTTTTTCACCGCGATCCGGTGAGCGTGGAGCGCGTGGTCGTCCTTGCCCTCGATCGACTCCGAGAGCACGGCCTCGGCACGCCGGCGCGCTCTCTCGAG
>JBASRI010000664.1:0-4971 GCA_049273755.1 Thermoanaerobaculia bacterium | reverse complement strand
CGTCACGACGAACCCGCACCAGAGCGTGCGGTCGCGGTCGAAGAGCCCGCGGCTTGGCCTCGAGCCGGCGCGGCCGCCGCTGCACGTCCGACCTTTCGAAAATCATGCCGGCGCGCTCCAGGACTTTGAGATGCTTGAGATCGCGGGCTGGCTCATCGCGAACGGCGCGGCCAGCTCCGTCACCGACGCCTCACCGGAGGCGAGCCGCGCCAGGGTCGCGCGCCGGGTCGGATCCGCGAGCGTCGCGAACGTCGCGTCGAGGCGATCGGGGTAAGCGGTTGAGGATTGCTCACGTACATAACCGAATGGTCAGATACATACAATCGGCCAGGCATCGACCGTCAAGCCCCAATCAGAGGAGGCCTTCGTGCTGCCGTGACACGACGTCACGTGGACAACCAAGGCGCATTGCGGCTCGAACTCGTTGTCCGTAAGGGCTCGGACGAGAAGCCCTGAAGGGCTTCCGCTTCACACGTTTGTGCTAGAGTCCCTTTTCTACTCGAAGATCCGATGGAAACGCCAACCGCTCGGAAAGAGCGGGAATTTGGGCTTCTGGTCGGGGCGATCGTCTTCGCGATCGCTTCCTGGTGGCTCTACCGTGGGCGCCACGGCATGGCGGCTCGCCCCCTTCTCCTGCTCGGGCTCTCCCTGATGATTCTGGGTGCGCTCTTCCCCAGTTCCCTCCGGCATCCGTACCGCCTCTGGATGGCGCTCGCCGAGGGGATTTCCTTCGTCATGACCCGTGTGATCCTGGCGATCGTGTTCTTCGCAATCGTGACGCCGATTGGTCTCCTGCGCAAGGCCTTCGGGGGAGATCCTCTCCGGCGCCGCAGCCGCACAGTCGAATCATTCTGGTTGCCGTACTCGCAGAGGCAGAGCGATCTCAAGCATTACGAGAAGATGTTCTGACGCGGAGGGAAGCCATGTCGAAGGTCCAGGTGATCGGTGAAATCTGGCAATTTATGCGGTACCACAAGAAGTACTGGCTTGCCCCGATCATCATCGTGCTCGTGCTGGTGGGCATCCTGATGCTCATCGCGAAGGGCTCCGTGATCGCGCCGTTCATCTACACCTTGTTCTGATCGCCCGGGGCGTCGAGCATGATTTCGATTCTGGGCCTGTCCGCGTTCTACCACGATTCGGCGGCATGTCTCGTCGCCGACGGCGACATCGTGGCGGCCGCGCAGGAGGAGCGATTCAGCCGCGTCAAGCACGATCACGGCTTCCCGACTCACGCCGTCCGCTACTGTCTCGCCGAGGCGGGTCTGACGCCCGAGCGGCTGGATTTCGTGTCGTTCTACGACAAGCCGATCCTCAAGTTCGATCGCCTCCTCGAGACCTACCTGGATTACGCGCCGAAGGGGTTCTCCTCCTTTCTGAGGGCCATGCCGCTCTGGATGAGGCAGAAACTCTGGATGCCGGAGCTCATTCGGACGGAGCTCGCTCATGTTGCCGGCGTCGAAGACGAACGCGCGGCGCGGCGCCAGGGGAGACAGTACCCCTGGAAACTTCTCTTCGGGGATCATCACGAAAGCCATGCGGCGAGCGCCTTTTATCCATCGCCCTTCGAGGAAGCCGCCATCCTGACGATGGACGGCGTCGGGGAGTGGGCCACGAGCTCGATCGGCGCCGGAAAGGGGAATGAAATCTTGTTGGTCAAAGAGCTTCGCTTCCCGGACAGCGTCGGCCTGCTCTACAGCGCCTTCACGTACTACACCGGCTTCAAGGTCAATAGCGGAGAGTACAAGGTCATGGGGCTCGCCCCGTACGGGGAGCCGAAGTACGTCTCCATGATCAAGGACCGGCTTCTGGAGATCCGCCCGGACGGAAGTCTGCGCCTGAATCAGGAGTATTTCGGGTATGCGGACACACTCAGGATGACCAACAACCTGTTCGATCGGCTCTTCGGCGGGCCTCCGCGCGAGCCCGAGACCCACCTGACGCAGCGCGATCTGGATCTTGCCCGGAGCATCCAGGACATCACGGAAGAGGTCATGTTGAAGATGGCTTCGTACGCGCACCAGGTGACGGGCTTGAAGCGGCTCTGCATGGCGGGCGGCGTCGCGCTCAATTGCGTCGGAAACGGCCGCTTGCTGCGAGAGGGCCCCTTCGAGGAGATCTGGATTCAGCCGGCTGCGGGCGATGCAGGCGGCGCCCTGGGGGTCGCTCTCGCGATCTGGCATCGCTACCTCGGCAAGCCGCGGCGGAGCCCGGAACGGTTGGGCACGTGGGAGCCGGCCCGAGGGACCTCCGGCCGAACCCCCCGATACGCGGACGGGATGAAGGGGGCCCATCTCGGACCAAGACACGGCGAGCAGCAGGTCGAGACGTTTCTCGACGCCAGGGCGTTGCCTCGTCGAAGGCACTCGCGCGAGGAGATTCCGGAGGTCGTCGCGGAGCTCCTCGTCCAGGAAAAGGTGATCGGACTCCATCAGGGTCGGATGGAGTTCGGCCCGCGGGCGTTGGGGAGTCGAAGCATTCTGGGCGACGCGCGGTCGCCTCGGATGCAGGCCGTGATGAACCTGAAGATCAAGTTTCGAGAGGGGTTTCGCCCCTTTGCTCCGTCGGTGCTTCGGGAGCACGTGGCCGATTGGTTCGAGATGAACGTCGACAGTCCCTACATGCTCCTCGTCGCCGACGTTCAGCACAGCCGCCGGCGCGCCATGACGGCCGAGGAAGAGGCGCTCTGGGGAATCGCGAAGCTTAACGTCGTCCGCTCCCAGATCCCCGCGGTGACCCACGTGGACTACTCGGCCCGGATTCAGACGGTGCGGCGAGAGACGAATCCGCTCTACTGGGACATCCTGGAGGCATTTCGCCGGAAGACCGGCTGTCCCGTCGTCGTCAACACGAGCTTCAACGTTCGTGGTGAGCCGATCGTTTGTACCCCGGAAGACAGCTACCGGTGCTTTATGAGGACACAGATCGACGCTCTCGTGCTGGAGAACTTCGTGCTGCGAAAGGAGGAACAGCCCCCGTACGAGGAAAAGGGGGATTGGCGCAAGGAGTTCGACCTCGACTGACCGACCGCCGTCTCTACGGGTCGGCTGCCGCCAGCCCGCGGCGCTCGAGCTCACGAAGGACGAGCTGCGCGATGACCCGATGGCCGTCTCGGTTGGGATGGCCATCCGCGGATTCCGGGTACGGTGGCACGCGTTCGGCGAGGCTTCGCCGCAGGGCGGGAAGGGCATCGAGGAAGGAAACGTCGTGAGCGCGCAGAAACGCGATCGTGTTCTGACGAACGAGCTCCTCCCGCTCGATCACCTGGTGGTAGTCGGTGTCGGCCGCAAGCGAGTCGGGGACGACGTCACGACAGACGAGCTCCTTGGTCGGTATGAGGAGCACGAGGAAATCGACTCCGGCCGCGGTGGCGCGATCCGCCATCCGTTGCAGCGCCTGGAGGGCGATGCGATGTCCCTCGGCGATCCTCGGATCCTCGAGATCCATCGCGACGAAGCGGTAGTACGGGGTGAGGACCGTTCGGGCCGCCGACGAGTCGAGGATCTTCCAGCGCGCCGTTGCTTTCAGGCTCTCCGCCGTTCGCTTCTCGAGTTCCCAGCTCTGTGCCCTTTCCTTCTCGAGCTCCCTGCGTTTCGTTGAGAACCGTTTCCGGATCCGGGCTCTCGCACGGCTGATGAGCTTGTACAGGAGCGAGTGTTGCCAGAGAAACATCTTAGCGTTCGCGAGGACCGAGAACCGAGGCGGCTCGTCGGGGAGGATCATGGCCGGATTGGCGAGCGTCTCGAAGTGAAGATCCAGTCGCTGCCGGCGTTCTGCGTCGCGGATCGCGAGGGAAGCAGCGGCATCGGTCGTCTTGAGCTCCGGAAGCTGTCCCTGGTAGTAGACCGTCGCGAAGCAGTCGTAAAGGTCGTTTCCGAAGTAGTGGGCTTCGATGATCAGGCGGGGCCGCATGGCGAGGGCCATGTCGAAGAGCAGCAGGCTCTGGGTGGGCCCCCACCCTCCGAACGCGATGCTGTAGACGTCGCAGCCGCTCGCGAACTGGAGCTGGTGGGGCCACGCCTCGTCGCGGAGGACGCCCATTCCGTAGGTCTGCGAGTCTCCCATCGCGACGATCGAAGCAATCGGCGGAACGAGGACGTTGCGAAAGCCGTTCGCGTCGTGGTCCGGGAAGTCCGGATTGGGACGGACTCCGAGCCGGGCGTCGTCGAGGGAGAGGGATGCCGGCACCGGTCGAAGGATGTTCATCCTCGCAGGCATGAGGAGGGAGTAGAGCCTCAAACCCAGCTCCGCCAGGAGAAGCCCCGCGGCCGTGCTGGCGCAGAGCAACAGAAGCTTTCGCCCGCCGACGGTCATCCCGCGTCCCTCGGTCGCAAGTTCGGCGTGCGGGAGCCGATGAGGAGGTGTCGCGGGCCCAAAGGCTGCGCAGACCGGGCGAGGGTCACAGTTACCCGAACCTCCCACTGGCCCGGTCGGCCTCTACCGGGCGTACGGAGAGTGTACACGTCCGCGAACGCGGGGCGGATGAGTCAGCTCGACTCGGGAGGAAAGAATCCGCCGAAGAGTCTTCTGGGGCTAGTACGCCCAGCGAAGTCCCAGGGCGTTGGCGAGAAAGACCGCCATCTGCCCACGCGTCAGCGGGCTGTCCGGGCAATACAGCGGCGGCATCGCGTTGCGCCCGGCCGTGATCCCCGAAGCCCTCAGGGCCTCGACGTACCGGAAGAGGGGATGCGACGTTGGCACGTTGTTGAAAGAGGCCGACCCCGGGGCGGCTCACCTGCAAGCGGTAGTAGACGCGGACGGCGCGGAACGAATGGTTGAAATCCGCGTTGAGGATCACGTCGGCGAATTGCGTTCGGCTGTGGCGGTTGACGGTGAACGACCGTCGCGGCTGAAGGCAAGCCGCCGCTGCCCGACGTTGGGGGCTTCACGCCGGACCAGCAGTTCTTCATCGCGTGGGGTCAGTTCCGCGGCGACGCGATCCGGCCCGAGCTCCAGCGGACGATGGTGCAG
>JBASRI010000655.1:0-5191 GCA_049273755.1 Thermoanaerobaculia bacterium | reverse complement strand
GACGAAAGGAGCTCCATGACGCGCAGAGCGCCGGCGCTGTCGGCGGCCGCGATCCTGCTTGCGGGGGCCGTCGCCTGTTCGGGTGACCGCAAGGCGCCGGCGGCGGAAGCGGTCCCGGTGCGCGTCGGTACGGTCGTGAAGAAGGCCGTGCCCGTCCAGGTCCGCAACGTCGGGACCGTCCAGGCCTACAACACCGTCGCGGTGCGGGCCTTGGTCGGCGGGGAAATCCTCCGGGTCCACTTCCGCGACGGCCAGGACGTCGGCAAGAGAGACCTTCTCTTCACGATCGACCCGCGGCCGTACCAGGCGGCTCTGGCACAGGCCCAAGCAGCACTGGCCCGCGACAAGGCGCAGTGGGCGCTCGCCGACACGGACGTACGCCGCTACGAGGACCTCGTCCAGAAGGATTACGTCACCCGCCAGCAGTACGACAGCGTCGTCGCCAACGCTGCGGCGACCGCGGCGACGGTGCACGCCGACGAGGCGGCGGTGGAGAGGGCCAGGCTCGAGCTCGAGTACTGCTCGATCCGCTCGCCCATTGACGGGCGAACCGGCGCCGTCATGGTGCAAGTGGGCAATTCCGTCAAGCCCAACGACGTCGCGCTCGTCATGATCAACCAGATCTCGCCGATCTACGTCTCCTTCGCGGTGCCCGAGCCGGAGCTGCCGGAGATCCGCCGCCGCCAGGCCGCTGGGAACCTTCCGGTGGACGCGCTGGAGCCGGGCTCGGGGACGGCTCTCGCGCGCGGAGAGCTGACCTTCTTCGACAACACGGTCGACCGCTCGACCGGGACGATCACGCTCAAGGCCACGTTCGCCAACGCCGCCCACAGGCTCTGGCCGGGAGAATACGTCGACGCCGTGCTCACTCTCGCGGTCCAGCCCGACGCGGTCGTCGCCCCCGTGGGGGCGGTTCAAAACGGCCAGCAGGGCCCGTACGTGTACGTCGTGAAGCCGGACGCGACCGTCGAGTCGCGGCCCGTCGAGGTCGCGCGCAGCGCCCCGGACGGAACCATCATCGCGAAGGGGCTCAGCGCCGGCGAGAAGGTCGTCACGGACGGACAGCTGCGCCTTTCGCCGGGCTCCAAAGTGGAGATCGTCGAGAGCTCCGCGACGGCGAAGCGCACATGAACATCTCCGAGCTCTTCATCCGCCGGCCCGTCACGACGACCCTCGTCATGGCCGGGATCCTGATCTTCGGCGTCATGGCGTACCGGCTGCTGCCGGTTTCGGACCTGCCCAACGTCGATTTCCCGACGATCCAGGTGTCGGCGGCGCTGCCGGGCGCCTCGCCCGAGACGATGGCGTCGTCGGTCGCGACGCCGCTCGAGCGCCAGTTCTCGACGATCGCCGGCCTGGACAACATGTCTTCGACCTCGACCCTGGGCTCGACCCAGATCACGCTTCAGTTCGACCTGTCGCGCGACCTGGATGGCGCCGCCCTCGACGTCCAATCGGCGATCTCGGCGGCGGGCCGGCAGCTGCCGCCCAACATGCCGAGTCCTCCGTCGTACGGCAAGGTCAACCCAGCGGACCAGCCGGTGCTGTACCTGACCCTGACGTCCAAGGTTCTGCCGCTATCGCAGCTCGACGATTACGGCGAAGTGATGATGGCGCAGCGGATCTCGACGGTCTCGGGCGTGGCCCAGGTGCAGGTCTTCGGGCCGCAGAAGTTCGCCGTTCGGGTCCAAGCCGATCCCCGTGCGCTCGCCAGCCGCGGGATCGGCATCGACGAGGTCTCCGACGCGGTCCGCAACGCGAACGTGAACTTGCCGACCGGCGTGCTGTACGGTCCTCTGACCGCCTACACGGTGCAGGCCAACGGCCAGATCTTCAACGCCGAGGGTTACACGCCGCTGATCGTCAGCTACCGCAACGGCTCACCCGTCCGGCTGGGGGAGATCGCGCGCGTCATCGACAGCGTCGAAAACGACAAGGCCGCGGCCTGGTACAACGACGAGAGGTCGATCTCGCTCGCGATCTTCAAACAGCCGGGCACCAACACGGTCGCCGTCGCCGAGGCGGTGCGCAAGCTCCTGCCGACGTTCCAGAAGCAGCTTCCGGCGGCCGCTTCGCTCCATGTCCTTTACGACCGGTCGACGTCCATCCGCGACTCGGTCAACGACGTACGCTTCACGCTGCTCCTCACGCTCGCCCTCGTCGTCCTCGTGATCTTCCTGTTTCTGCGCAAGCTCTCGGCGACCGTCATTCCCAGTCTCGCGCTGCCCTTCTCGATCGTCGGCACCTTTGCCGTGATGTACGTGCTGGGATACAGCGTCGACAACCTGTCGCTGATGGCGCTGACTCTCTCGGTCGGCTTCGTCGTGGACGACGCCATCGTCATGCTCGAGAACATCGTGCGGCACATCGAGCACGGGGAGGGCGTCCTCGAAGCGGCGCTGAAGGGATCCAAGGAGATCGGGTTCACGATCCTCTCGATGACGATCTCGCTCGCCGCGGTGTTCATCCCGATCCTCTTCATGGGCGGGGTCGTCGGCCGGCTCTTCCGGGAGTTCGCGGTCGTCATCGGCGTGGCGATCCTCTTCTCGGGGTTCGTCTCGCTGTCGTTGACGCCCATGCTCTGCAGCCGGTTCCTCAAGACCCACGAGGACGACGAGAAGCGCGGGGCGTTCTACCAGCGGAGCGAGCGCGGTTTCGACGCAATGTTGCGGCTCTACAAGCGGACGTTGAAGCCCATGCTGGCGCGCCGGCGGACCGTCCTCGTGGGCTCGGCCCTGGTTCTGCTGGCCACCGGATTTCTCTTCGTCAAGATCCCCAAGGGCTTCCTTCCGACCGAGGATCAGGGCCTGATCTTCGGCTCGACGGAGGCCGCGCAGGGGATCGGATTCCCGGACATGAAGGAAAAGCAGCAGGCCGTCGCCGCGATCGTGCGGGCGCACCCCGATGTCGCCAACGTGCTGTCCTCCTGCGGGCCCCGGGGCAACGTGGCGATCGGGAACTCGGGGATCGTCCTCGCGCAGCTCAAGCCCCTCAAGGGGCGCAAGAAGTCGGCCGACGAGATTATCGCCGAGCTGCGCCCGCGGCTCGCGAGGGTCCCGGGGATCCGCGTGTTCCTGCAAGTGCCGCCGCCGATCCGCCTCGGGGGCACGCTGACGAAGAGCCAGTACCAGTACACGCTTCAGGACGCGGACACGGCCGAGCTTTACAAGTACGCGCCGATCCTCGAGCAGAAGGTGCGCGCGTTGCCGCAGGTGCAGGACGTGACGACCGACATGCAGCTTCAGAACCCGCAGTTGAACGTCCAGATCAATCGCGACCTCGCCGCCGCCCACGGCGTCTCGACCCAGAAGGTCGAGGACGCGCTCTACACGGCCTACGGGACGCGGCAGATCTCGACGATCTACGCGCCGAACAACCAGTACCAGGTGATCATGGAGCTCGCGCCCGAGTTCCAGGCTCGCCCCTCCGCGATCCAGATGCTCTACGTCCGCGCCACCGGAGGCGACCTCGTGCCCCTATCGTCGCTGGGCTCGATCCAGGAGGGGACCGGGCCGCTATCGGTGACGCACCAGGGCCAGCTTCCCGCGGTCTCGATCTCGTTCAACCTTCGCCCCGGCGTCGCGCTCGGCGACGCCGTCGTCGCTGTCAACCGCGTCGCCCGCCAGACGCTTCCCGCGACGGTCCAGACGAACTTCCAGGGCACCGCGCAAGCGTTCCAGAGCTCCGTGAAGGGCCTGGGGCTGCTGCTGCTGGTCGCGATCGTCGTGATCTACATGGTCCTCGGGATCCTGTACGAGAGCTTCATCCATCCGCTGACGATCCTGACGGCCCTGCCCTTCGCCGGGTTCGGCGCGCTCGTAACGCTGATGATCTTCCGCACCGAGCTTTCGATCTACGCGTTCGTGGGCGTCATCATGCTCGTCGGCCTCGTCAAGAAGAACGGCATCATGATGGTCGACTTCGCGGTCGAAGCCGGGCGCAACGAGGGCAAGAGCGCCGAGGACGCCATCTTCCAAGCCTGCGTCGTGCGTTTCCGGCCGATCATGATGACGACCATGGCCGCGCTGATGGGCACGCTCCCGATCGCGCTGGGCTTCGGCGCGGGCGCCGAGTCGCGCCGGCCGCTGGGCCTGGCGGTGGTGGGAGGCCTTCTGTTCTCGCAGCTCTTGACGCTGTACGTGACTCCGGTCTTCTACATCGTGTTCGACGGGATGCGCCAGCGCTTCGGCAGGAAGGGAAAGGGAGAGGCTTCGGAGCCGCGCCGCGAGGTTTCGCAGGCCGAGAACGGCGAGCCTGTCCCCGCCACCGCCTCGCTGCGGCTCCGGGACGTGTAGAGGCTCGTTCAGACTTTGATAAAGCGGGTGAACACGGCATTGGTGAGCTTCTTCTACAAGAAGCCACCGGCCCCTCCGTCCCCCCAGCCTTGCTAGGCGGGGTCCAACGTCTGCGACCCGGGCAAGTGACCAAGGTGGACACGCACGCGAGATACGACCTTTCCATGGGGAAACTTCTGTACGAAACGGTGGCTTTGGGTGGGGGTGGTGTTTACTTGGCGTTTGTCGCCGTGCGGGCGGTCTCCACCGCGCCCATCAGCGCCGCCGTGATCGGGTTCGTTGCACTGATGCCGTTTGGCTATTTGCGATTGGCCTGGAAGGGACCCAGTGAGGTGCTGGCAACGACCGACTCGATTGTGATGATTAGCCGAAAGGGTCAGAAACGCATCTGGAACGACTCACGACTCGAGTGTCGTCACCGCACCGCACTCGAACGGCTGACGGCTTCGCGGGTCATTCACGAACGAGACGGAAACGAGGCGTTTCGGATCTTTCAACAGGGGCACGGGTACCAAGCCCTCCTCGCTCGCCTCGGCTGCGAGGAGTCGGGCTAGCGTACATACACCTAACCGCTTTCAAGACTGGCACTTATCGGTATCCGAGGCCACATCGGAACCCCATGTTGTGCGAGAGTCGCTGATCTCGTTACCAGTAGAGCGAGCTGACCGGGGCAAGGATCCTGGTTCTCGCCGCGCGCGCGGAGCGGCGAGTCCTTCGGCGCTGGCGGAACGCTAGCGCTCTCGGCCGGCAAGGCCGAGGCGATCCGGCTCTTGATCCCGAGCACGGGACAAGTGCCGATCTACCCCCGCGACGCGCGGTTGCTGACCTGGAACGACGGGCGGCCCAGCAGATAGCCCTGGCCGAACTCGACACCGAGGTCGACTAAAGTCTTCCTC
>JBASRI010000641.1:0-2217 GCA_049273755.1 Thermoanaerobaculia bacterium | reverse complement strand
CTTCCGGTTACCAGACCTCGCAGCGCTTTTCCTGCGGCGGAGCCATCGCCGACCCCGGCGCGCACCCGAACGCCTTCTGGAACTCCGGCAGGTTCGACAGCGGCCCGATGACGCGGTACTTCGCGATGGGATGCGGGTCTCCCTGCACCATCGTCCGCTGGAGCTCGGGCCGGATCGCGTCGCCGCGGAACTGACCCCACGCGATGAAGAACTGCTGGTCCGGCGTGAAGCCCCCCACGTCGGGCAGCACCGGCTTGCCTTCCAGTGAGATCTGGAACGCGCGATAGGCAATTCGCGCGCCGGCGAGGTCCCCGATCGCCTCCCCGAGCACGAGCCTGCCGTTGTGGTGGATACCGGGCTCGATGAAGTAGCCGTCGAACTGGTCGGCCACGCATGCCGTGCGGGCCTGGAACTTCTTCAGGTCCTCCTCGGTCCACCAGTTCGAGAGGCGCCCGTCGGCGGCGTACTGCGCTCCCTGGTCGTCGAAGCCGTGACTGATCTCGTGGCCGATGACCACCCCGATCGCGCCGTAATTCACGGCGTCGTTGGTGGACATGCTGAAGGCCGGGGGCTGGAGGATGCCCGCCGGGAAGACGATCTCGTTCAAGAGGGGGTTGTAGTAGGCGTCGGACGTCGGCGGCGTCATGCCCCAACGGCCTCGGTCGACCGGTTTCCCGATCGTCGCCAGATCGTCGTCGACGTTGAACTTCCGGCCCGCCACGACGTCGTCCCAGTACGACGCGCGGGAGATCGGGACCTTGCTGTAGTCCTTCCACTTGTCGGGATAGCCGATCTTCGGGTTGAAGGTCGAGAGCTTCTCGAGCGCGCGCTTCTTGGTCTCGGGGCTCATCCAGTCGAGACCCTCTATGGTCTGCCCCATCGCCGTCCGCAGGTTCTTGACCATCTCCTGCATGCGCGCCTTCGCCTCGGGTGGGAAGTGCTTCGCGACGTACTTCTGGCCGAGCGCCTCTCCCAGCAGCCGGTCCGTCGACTCGACGCACCGTTTCCAGCGGGGCTTCATCTCCTTCTCGCCCCGGAGGTATGCGCCGTTGAATGCGAAGTCCTCGGCCACGAAAGGGTCGGACAGAGAGGGGGCCGCGGAGTCGAGGACGTGCCACGCCAGGTACGTCTTCCAATCGGAGAGCGGCGTCGCCGAGAGCTGCTTGTTGACCTCCGCCATGAACTTCGGCTCGGCGACGTTGACGTCGCCCGGCGCGAAGCCCTCCCGCTTCGTGTATGCGGCCCAGTCGAAGCGGGGCGTGAGCTTCTGGAGCTCGGCGACGGACATCTTGTGGTCCGTCGCCTTGGGATCCCGCAGCGCGACGTTGTCGAGCGAGGCCTCGGCGAGTTGCTTCTCCATCCGGAAGACGGTGTCGGCCGCCGCCTTCGCTTTGGCCGGCGCGTATCTCGCCAGCTCGAACATCTTCGCGACGTGGGCGCGGTACTTCTCGCGGGCCTCCTGGAAGCGAGGCTCGGGCTTCACGTAGTAGTCGCGGTCCGGAAGCCCCAGCCCGCCGGCGACGACCTGGAGGATGACGTCGTTGGGATTGTGATTGTCCGAGCCGGCGCCCGTCACGAACGGAACGTAGATGGCAATGCCGTGGAGCTTCGCGATCATCTTCTGCACGTCGGCAGCACTTTTCATCGCGCCGATTTCGGCCAGGAGCGGCCGGATGGGCTTGACCCCGAGCCGATTCGTCTGGTCGGCGTCCATGCAAGCGGCATAGAAGTCGCTCGTAAGCTGATCGACGCTCCCCCTGGGCGCGTCTTTGACGGCGCTGGTCTCCTCGAGGATCTCCTTCAACTGGTCCTTGGACGACTCCCCCGCCGCCCAGCGCCTGCTCCAGCGCGACATCGAGGGCGGGATGGGGTTGGCCGCGCGCCAGGCGCCGTTGGCGAACTCGTAGAAGTCGGTGCAGGCCTCGGCGTTGCGGTCCATGTCGGAAAGCTCGATGCCCTTGAGCTCCTCGGCCGCCGCCAATTCGGACGAACCCAGGAGCGCGATCAGGACCGTCGCAAGAAGCGAAATCGTTTTCATCACAAAGTGCTCCTCCGGCGTCCGATTCTATTTGGGGTTTGGTCAGGCCGGCGCGCCCACGTTCTTTGTCATCCCGAGGACCGTAGGCCCGAGGGATCCCTTTAAGAGCCGTGCGGGGGCTCGAAAAGGATCCTTCGCTCCGCCCCTCGGGATAACGGCCCTACGGCGTCGTCCTTACC
>JBASRI010000640.1:0-2365 GCA_049273755.1 Thermoanaerobaculia bacterium | reverse complement strand
GTGTCCCGTCGACCGCGGATCCACGCCGAGCCGCTTGCCGACCGCGCTCTCGTTGGGCCAGGCGAGCCGCGCCAGGCGCTCATCGACGATGACGACGGGCTGCCCTGTCGTATCGTCCGACTCCTCGAAGTTGCGTCCGGCGACCACGCGCGCGCCGACGGCCGCGAAGAATCCCGGGGTGACGGCCCGATAGTCGGCCATCGGGGCCGTGCTCTCGTCCAAGCCGTGCGACGAGAGGTAAGGCCCTCCCCAGTTGGGAATGTGGTCGAAGGGGAGATGGCTCACCGCGGCAACCGCGGTCACGCCGGGCAGCGCCGCCAGCTCCTTCTCGAACCGCCGGCTGAAGGCATTGAACGCCTCGGGCGTCTCGTACCGCGAGTCCGGGAGGGCGAACCGGAACGAGAGCACGTGGTCTGATCGGTATCCGGGGTCGATGCTCTGAAGCCGCTGGAACGTCCGCGCGACGAGCCCGGCGCCGACGACGAGGACGACGCCGAGCGCGATCTGCACGGCGACGAGAACGGTGCGGGTGCGCGACTGCGAGCGGCTGCCCTCGCGCTTCAATCCCGCGACCGGAGCCGTCCTCAGGACCTCGGCGAGCGGTGCGAGCGAGAGCAGCACGCCCCAGAGAAGCGCGGTGCCGGCGGTGAAGGCCAGGACGCGCATGTCGATCGTCGCCGCGGCGATGCGGCTCAGTTTCTCGGGCCGGGCCGCGACGAGCAGGGTCAGGGCGAGCCGCGCGACCGCCACGCCCGCACACGCGCCGAGCGCCGCGAGAACGAGCCCCTCGACGAGGCATTGCCGGAACAACCGGCCCCGACTCGCGCCGATGGCGATCCGGAGCGCGATCTCCTGGCGCCGGGACGCGGCCCGCGCGGCCAGGAGTCCCGCCACGTTGACGCAGGTGATCAGAAGCAGGATCGCGACGCCGCCGAAGAGCGCCAGCAGGATCGGCCGGATCTCACGCACGCCGTCAGAATGGAGGCCGACCGTATTGTACCGGCGTCCCGCGCTGCCGTACTCGGGGAACTCCCGCGAGATGCGCTCGGCGATCGCGTCGATCTCTCGCCGTCCCTGCTCGAGCGTGACTCCGGGCCGTATCCGGCCGACGACGCGCAGAAACTGCTGTCCGCGCGATCCCACGGTCATCTTCGGCCAGAAGGGGACCCAGGCCTCGAGGTCGTCCGGAACGGCGGAGTCCGGCGGCAGGAGCAACCGGAACGAAGCCGGCATCACGCCGATGACCGTCGTCGGCTGGCCCTTGACGAGGATCCGGCGGCCGACGATCCCCGGGTCGCCGCCGTACCGGCGCTGCCAAAGCGCGTGGCTCAAAAGGATGCGCGCCTCCGCGCCATCGTCGCCGGATCGGAACGTGCGGCCGCGCGCGGCGTCCGCTCCGAGCACCGAGAAGAAGTCCGGCGTGACGAGGCCGACCCGAACCTGCTCCGGGTCGCCTTCGCCGTTCAAAGCGGCGCTGTTCGCCCAGATCGCGCCGAAGCCAGTGAACTGCCTCGCGCGCTGGCGCAGGTCCGCGAGCTCCGGCCCGGACAGGGGCGCACGCGGGTAGCCCGCCTCGGTCATGTCGGACCAGACGAAGACCAGCCGCGACGAGTCGCGATACGGGAGAGGCTCCAGCAACAGCGCGTTGACCACGCTGAAGATCGCCGTGTTTGCTCCGATGCCGAGCCCGAGCGTCAAGATCGTCGCCACGGCGAAACCCGGAGACTTGCGCAGCGCCCGCACCGCGTAGCGCGCGTCGCGCAGCGCCGTCTCGACGCCGATCCCGATCCGGGCGCCCCGCGCCTCTTCCTTCACCGGCTCGACTCCGCCCATCTCGACGAGCGCCGCCCGCCGCGCCGCGGCCGGATTGAGCCCCTCGCGGATCTTTTTCTGGGTCAGGGCCTCGAGGTACCCGCGAACCTCCTCGTCGAGCTCCGCGTCCAGGCGCGACCCGCGAAGCAGCGTCCGCCAGAGGCTCGCGATCCTGGGCAGCAGCGGCACGCTCTTGCCTCAGTCCGCCTCGAGCACCTGACCCATCGCCAGGACGATGCGCGCCCACTGCTGCTTCTCGCGTTCGAGCTGCCGCCGCCCAGCGGCCGCGAGCCGGTAAGTCTTCACTCGGTACCCCTCAGAGGATTCCCCCCAGGATCCGACCACGAAGCCTTCCTGCTCGAGGCGATGCAGCGCGGGGAAGAGCGACCCCGCCTTGACGACGAACGTCCCGCGCGTGATCTGCTCGATCCGCTCCGCGATCGCCAGCCCGTGCCGCGGCTCGAGCGCCAGCGTCCGGAGGATCAGGAGGTCCAGAGTCCCCTTCAGCAGCCCGGTCCGGCGGCCCATATAGAAGAACGATATCGATTCGCGA
>JBASRI010000305.1:0-2381 GCA_049273755.1 Thermoanaerobaculia bacterium | reverse complement strand
TCGGAGGTCAGGTCCGTCGAGGAGACGAGCTTGACGGCGACCTCGCGGTTCAGCAGTGGATCGCGGGCCCGGTACACGACGCCCATGCCGCCGCGCCCGAGCTCGGCGACAAGCTCGTAGCGGTTGGCAAGCCGGGTGCCGATCATTGGAGCCTCATGGGCCTCTACCGCCGGATCCACAGGTTCTCGTAGGAGACGATCGGGTTCGACCCGAGAGATCCGAGGCCCGCGACCTCGGGGCGCGCGAAGCAGTAGACCTGGGCGTAGAAGAGCGGCAGGATGAGAGCCTCGCGGGCCGACAGCTCCTCGACCTGGCGGTAGATGGCGTGGCGAACTCGGGGGTCCGTCTCCGCCCGCCCGCGCTCGGCAAGCTCGTTGATTTCCGTCCCCCCGACGTACTTGCCGAAGAATCCCGCATCCGAGTGAAGCAACGTGTGCACGAAGTTGTCGGCGTCGGCATAGTCCGCGGTCCAGCGTCCGACGCTCATGTCGCCCTCTCCCGCCCGTTGCAGCTCGAGGTATTCGGCCATCGTCCGGTTGATCGACCGGATCCGGAACCCGATCTCACGGAATGCCTCCGTGAGCTCTCGATAAAAGGCCGAGAGTTCGCCGAAGAAGACTGGGTGAACGTTCGCTGTGAGCTCGATCGTCTCCCGGGACACCGTTGCCTCGACCGAGCTGTCCGACGCCGCCGGGGCGTCCGTGACGGGTCCCGAGTCGGGGCCTGACGCCGAATATCCGAGAAGGCCCGGCGGGATGACACCGTGCGCCGGGATGAAGAGCCTTCCGAGCGTCCGGCGCACGAATCGGTCCACGTCGACCGCGCGGCTGAGACTCCGCCGGAGATCCAGGTCTTGGAGCGGCCCCCTGAGCCGGTTGAACGCGATGAAGTACGTCACGAGGCTGGGGTCCTCGCGGTAACCGGAGGCGAAGCGCGGATCGTGACGGAACGCCTCGGCATCGGCCGGGAGAAGATCGGACGCGAGCGAGAGCCTCCCGGCGAGAAACTCGCTGCGGACCTCTTCCGGCGAGACGCCGAAGCGAAAGACGAGCCCATCGCTCCGTGGGTATCCCTCGCGCCAATAATGCGGGTTGCGCTCGAGCTCCAGCCGCCGGCCGGGCTCGAAGCGGACCAGCCGGAAGGGGCCGGTTCCCACCGCGCCCTCGCGCGAGCTCGAGCCGATGGCGCCGATGCCTTCCGGGACGACGGCCGTCGGCGTGTAGGAGATCACCGCCGGAAAGAACGAGACGGGCTTCTCGAGATCGATGAAGAACTCCGTCGGAGAAACGATGTGGAATCCCTCCAGGTCCACAGCCTCGCCTTCGAGAAGCCGCTTCGCGCCGCGGATGGTGGACAAGAGCCAGCGATTGACGCTCGGGTTCAACAGCAGTCGCTCCCACGAGTAGCGCACGTCGCGAGACGTGAGGCGGCGCCCATCGTGGAAGAAAACGCCGGGGCGGAGCCGGAACCGGTACCGCCTGCCTTCGTTCTCCGTCAGAACCTCGGAGGCCAGCCAGGGAACGATTCGGGTCCCCTCGATCGCCCGCATGAGCGTCTCGAAGAGGCACGGCGCGGCCTCGCTCTGCTCCTGGGTCTCGCAGGCTGCGGGATCGATGCTCCGCACGACGCCCGCGATCGGCACCTGGAGGGTCCCCCCGCCTGCCGGACGCTCGGCCGTCGCCGGCGTCGCCGGTGCCTCCGCCTTTCCGAGCTCGGCGTAGTTGACATAGGGGGTGGCGCTGCGAAGCTGCAGGCCCCGCACCCTCGGGCTTGCGATCCGATAGTCCACGTCGTGGAAGAGCGGCACGAAGATCGCGGGATCGAGCAGCTCGTGCTCGAACTTCCGATAGAGGGCCTCGCGGGCGGCCGGCCGGGCCTCGCTGCGGGCTTCCTCCAGGATGCGGTCGGTCTCGGGCGAGGAGAAGTACTCTCGCAACGCGCCATTGCCTGAGTGAAACAGGGTGAAACTGAAGTTGTCCGGGTCGTCGTAGTCGGCGATCCAGCGGCCGAGCGAGACGTCGAAGTTTCGATTCGGATGCCAGGAATCGATGAACTCCGGCATGGTCTTCGTCGCAATCTCGACCTCGACGCCCAGATCGGCCCAGATCCGGAACAGGGCCTGTGTGAGCCCGGCGTACTGGTTGAGCAGGATCGGGTGTATGGAGGCCCGCAGCCGCAGGGGGTGCGGGATCCCGGCCGTGCGGATCATCTCGAGCGCCTTCTCGCGGGGAAGGTGTGGCTGCCGGCGTCCGGGGTCGTGCCCGAGGATTCCCGGAGGGATCAATCCGGTGGCGGGAAGGGCGAAGCGGCCGAGCGTGCCCCAGACGAGGTCCTGGGTGCGCGCGGCGCCGGCGAGCGCCCGGCGCAGCGCGGTGTTCGAC
>JBASRI010000620.1:0-1992 GCA_049273755.1 Thermoanaerobaculia bacterium | reverse complement strand
GAGCACGAGCCCCGCCGCGAGCGCCGCCGGGCGCAGGCGCCGCCTCGTGATCGACGCGGCGAGCAGCGCGGAAACGGCGACGACGAGAGCACCCACGCCGAAGACGCCCCAGACCGAAGCCGTCTGGAGCCACATCGGGTGGCGGAAGAGCGCGTGGCCCGTCAGGTTCCACGGGAACCCGCCGTAGACGAAGGAGCGCAGATGCTCCGACGCCGCCCAGAAGAGGGGAAAGAGGGCCAGCCGACGCGACGACGACGACGGCGCGCTCACGACCGTCGCCCAGGCCACGGCCGCCGGCCACTCGGCGAGGATCAGGGCGAGGAGCACCAGGCACACAACTCCCATCGGGCCGCTCTGCCCGCCGTAGTGCGTCACGACGTACACGATCCACGGAATCGACGCGCACCAGTACGCCAGGCCGAAGGCCGCTCCCGCGACAAGCGCCCGGCCCGGGCGCATCTCGCGTGCCAGGCTCACCAGCCAGGGGATCAGAGCCAGCGGCAGCAGCACCACCAACCCGTATGGCGGAAACGCGAGCGCGAAAAGCAGGCCCGAGAGAACACCCGCCGCGAGCGAGAGCCAGGTCTGCCCGGCCCTCATGCCTTGAGCCTCACGTTTGCGGCCGGCGTCTTACGTCGCCGCGGCGGCGGCGAGGGCTTCCTCCGCGCGGTAGGAGGAGCGCACGAACGGGCCGGCGAAGACGTGCCGGAACCCGAGTCTCTCGCCCGCCGCGCGGTGGCGCTCGAAGGCATCCGGATGGACGTACTCGACGACCGGGAGGTTCTCCGACGAGGGGCGCAGGTACTGCCCGATCGTCACGATGTCGACGCCCGCCTCGCGCAGCGCTTCGAGCAGCGCCCGTACCTCGTCCTCGCGCTCTCCGAGGCCCAGCATGAAGCCCGACTTGGTGGTGCGCCCCGGAGCCAGCCGTTTGGCGGCCGACAGCAATCCGAGCGAGCGCTCGAGGCGAGCTCCCCGGCGGACCTGGCGATAGAGCCTCGGCACCGTCTCGACGTTGTGGTTGAACACGTCCGGGCCGGCCTCGAGGACGGTCTCGAGCGACTCGATTCTGCCCAGGAAGTCGGGCGTGAGGACTTCGACGCCGGGCGCCGGCGACAGCGTCCGTAGAGCCCGGATCGTCTCGGCGAAGTGGGCCGCGCCGCCGTCCGGCAGGTCGTCGCGGTCGACCGAGGTCAGCACGACGAAGGAGAGCCTCATCCGCTCGGCGGCCGCGCGCACGCGCCAGGGCTCCCCCGGATCCGCGGGCCGCGGCTTGCCGTTGGCGATGTCGCAGAAGCCGCAGGCCCGCGTGCAGACGTCGCCCAGGAGGAGGAACGTGGCCGTGCCGCGCGAGAAGCACTCGCCGCGGTTGGGACACCGAGCTTCCTCGCAGACCGTGTGGAGTCTGTTCTTGCGCATCACGGACTTGACCTCGTGGAGGTCCGACAGCCGGAGCTTGCGCTGCCGGATCCATTCGGGGGCGCGGACGGGCAGCGGCGCGGTCACTTTCCTTCCGGAACGACCCAGGGGCCCTTGAGCTTCTCCTGCTTCGCGAGCCTGGCGGCCACGCGCTCGGCCTCGGGCTCCGACGCGTAGGGACCCACGCGGACCCGGTAGACGCGTCCCTTCCCTCGCGGACCCGCCGCCGAAAGGATCTGGGCGTGAAAGCCGCGGCGTGAAAGCCGGGCCTGGAGCGAGCCGGCCTCCTCGCGGGACGTCAGCGAGACGACCTGGATCCAGTACTTTCCGACAGCCGGGGCGCTTTCGGGCGGCGCGGCCCGTCGCGCGGAGGCCGGGGGTGATGCCGCGGCAACCGGGGGCTCGTCCGAGGAGCCATCTTCGAAGGGCCGGACTGTGGCGGGGACCGTGGGCTCGGCCGCGGGGGTCCGCCCGGATCCGCCGGGGGCCAGCACCGTGCGGGAGGGGCCCGTGAAAACCGCGGTCGGGACGGCGGTCTCGACCCGGGGCAGAGGCTCCGGCGTTTCCTTCGTC
>JBASRI010000614.1:0-7151 GCA_049273755.1 Thermoanaerobaculia bacterium | reverse complement strand
GCACGGCCATCCGCACGGCAACGCCGTTGCCAACCTGGTCGAGGATGACGGAGCGGTCCGAGTCCGCCACGTCAGAGGCGATCTCGACGCCGCGGTTCATGGGGCCCGGGTGCATGACGATCGCGTCGGGCTTGGCCCTCGCCAGGCGCCGGGCGTCGAGGCCGTAGAGGCGGAAGTACTCGCGGATCGACGGGAAGAGTGACTTGCCCTGCCGCTCGAGCTGCATGCGGAGCATCATCACGACGTCGGCCCCGTCCAGCGCGGCGTCGAAGTCGGTCGTGGCCCCGACCCCCATCTCCTCGATGCGCGGAGGCAGGAGTGTCGGCGGACCGCAGACGGTCACCTGCGCCCCCATCTTGGTCAGCAGCCAGATGTTCGATCGCACCACGCGCGAGTGCGCGATGTCCCCGCAGAGGACGACCCGCAGCCCCCGGAGCTTTCCCAGCCGCTGGCGGATCGTCAGGGCGTCGAGCAGCGCCTGCGTCGGGTGCTCGTGCGCGCCGTCCCCCGCGTTCACGACGCCGGCCTTCAGGTGCCTCGCCAGGAAGTGCGGCACGCCCGGCGAACCGTGGCGGATGACGATCAGGTCGGGCGACATCGCCTGCAGGTTCTTCGCCGTGTCGAGGAGCGTCTCGCCCTTTTCGACCGAGCTGCCTTTGGCGGAGAAGTTGAGCGAGTCCGCGGAGAGCCACTTCTCGGCCGTCTCGAAGGAGAAGCGCGTGCGGGTCGAAGCTTCGAAGAAGAGGTTCACGACCATGCGGCCGCGCAGCGCCGGAACCTTCTTGATCGGCCGTTCCGCGATCGAGCGCATCGACTCGGCCGTGTCGAGCAGAAGCGTGATCTCGTCGGGAGAGAGCGTCTCGATCCCGAGGAGGTCCTTGGAACGGAGGCTCTTCGCCGTCACCCCGAGTGCGGCCTCTCCAAAATCCCGACCTCGTCGACGCCGTCGGTCTCCTCGAACAGCACCTGGATGACCTCGCGGCTGGAGGTCGGCACGGTCTTGCCGACGTAGTTGGCCTCGATCGGCAGCTCGCGGTGGCCCCGGTCGATCAGGACCGCGAGGCGGATGGTGCGCGGGCGGCCCAGGTCGATGACGCCGTCCATGGCCGCCCGGATCGTGCGCCCCGTGTAGAGGACGTCGTCGCAGAGCAGGACCGTGCGGCCGTTCAGGTCGAAGTCGATCTCGGTCTTCTTGAGAAGGGGCTGGGGCGCGACCGTCGAGAGGTCGTCGCGGTAGAGCGTGATGTCGAGGGTGCCGACCGGAAAGCTCTGCTTGACCAGGCCCGAGAGCCGGGCCGCCAGGCGCTGGGCCAGCGGCACCCCCCGGGTCCGAATGCCGATCAAGGCCAGCTGCGAGAGGTCTTTCTGCTTCTCCGCGATCTCGTGGGCCATCCGATCGATCATGCGGCGCATGCGGTCGGCATCCAGGATCTTGGCCTTGCGGATCAACTCTTCGGTCAAGCCGCGCGAGTCTACGGGCAGGGCTCCGCCCCGTCAAGAACGGTCCCAAAAACCGGCCCCGGAAAGCCGAAACGGCGGTAAAATGCAGCGACAAGCGTCAACGCAGACATGGTGATTTACAACGCAGCCACGCGAGAGCTGACGGCCAAGATCGTCTACTACGGCCCCGGGCTCTGCGGCAAGACCACCAACCTCAAGGTCCTCCACGACCGACTGGAGCCGGGCACGGCCGGCAAGCTCCTGAATCTCCAGACGCAGACGGACCGCACGATCTACTTCGACCTGCTCCCCGTCGAGCTCGGCGACATCAAGGGCTACAAGATCCGGTTCCAGCTCGCAACGGTCCCGGGACAGACGGCGTTCAACGAGACACGGCGCGTCGTGTTGAAGGGCGTCGACGGCATCGTGTTCGTGGCCGACTCGCAGTGGACGATGCTCCCCAAGAATCTCGAGGCCTGGCAGAACCTCAAGGACAATCTCAAGGCCAACGGCATCATCTTCGAGAGCATCCCGGTCGTCATCCAGTACAACAAGCGCGACCTCGCCGACATCCTCGCGGTGGACGCAATGCAGGAAGCGCTGGGACTGTCCTCGTACCCGTTCGTCGAGGCGGTGGCCTCGGCGGGGCGCGGCGTGACCGAGACCTTCAAGCTCATCTCGAAGCTGACGTTCGTGGATCTGCTGCGCCGCCTCCAGGGCCGCCGGGCCGAGGAAGCCACCGTCGCCCCGCCCCAGCAAGAGGAGGTGCGGCACGACGACCTCCAGAGCTGGAAGGACTCGATCCTGAAGCCCCGCGAGTCCACCTCGGCCGTCCCGAGCCAGAAACCGTCGCGCCCGTTCTCGCTGGTGCCGCCGGTCAACGACGAAGCTCCGTTCGACACCACCGAGCTCGGCCGCGGGGTCGACGAAGAGGACCTCTCGCCGTATTCGGTTCCGGCTCCCCCGGACATGGGCACCGCGCCCGGGGCGTCCGCCGAGCGGGAGAACCCGGCCGCCACGGTGCAGATCCCGGCCGTCGGCGCGGATCTCGCGGGAGCCGGAGAGCTTCGCGGGTCCGACGAGACCTCCGCGCCGGCGCAAGAGCTTCCGGAGGCGCAGGAGGCGGCCCACGCCGCTCCCGAGCCGGAGGTGCTGGGAGAGGCCGAAGAGGTCGAGATCGACATTCCGGAAGCCGCGGAGCTGGTGACCGACCCGGCGTTTCTTCCCGCCGAGGCCGCCCAGGAGGGCCGGATCGAGCTCCTCGAGCAGCGCCTTCGCGAATCGGAGATCCGCGCCGGCCAGGAGCGCGAGGCGAGCGAGCGGCTGGCAACGGCGGTGTCCGCCGTGCAGGATCGGGTCTCCGGCTCGCAAGAGCAGCTCGCGGCGCTGGCCGAGCGCCTGGCGGCCGTCGAGCATGGCGTGGGCGGGCTCCACGAGGCTCTCGGGTCCGCGCTGTCGCGCCTGGCGGCGGCGGAATCGGCTTCGGGGCGCACCGGCGAGGTCGAAGCCGGCGTGCGCGGGCTCGAGGCGAAGCTCTCAGACTTCGACGATCGCCTCCGCTCGGAAGCCACCCGCCAGCGCAAGGACTCCGACGACGTCGCCATGGCGCTCCGGGGCTTGACCGAGCGGGCACTCGCGATCGACCAGCAGGCCGCCTCCCTGTTGTCGCGGATCGGCGCCCAGGACGGCGAGCTTTCGGCGCTGCGGGGCCTTGCAGAGCGACTTCCCCAGATCGAGAGTCAGGCTGCGGCCTTGCGCGGCCTCGCGGAGAAGATGCCCGAGCTCGAGATGCAGGTCGAAGCGGTGTTGCGCAGCAGCCGCGAGCTCGAGTCCACACTCGAGGAGAAGACCCAGCAGGGCCGGCGCGAGGCCGAAGACATCCGGGGGCAGCTAGCCCCGCTCCTGGAGGACCGCGTCCGCCGCCACGAGTCCGATGCGCTCCTCTTCTCGGAGATGGAGCGCCTGCGCGAATCGTTCGCCGAGTCCCTCCACGATCTCGCCGAGAGGGTGAGAAGCCGGGTCCGGGAATAGAGTCTCAGGTCTCAGGTCTCAGGTCCCAGGTCCGAGGCAGGAAGGCACCGCTCTTGAGACTTGAGACCTGAGACTTGAGCCTATTCGGGTTCCGCCCTCAATCTAGACAGAAATCGGTCGTCGTTGCGCCAGTCGGGGCGCACACGCACGGTCAGGTCCAGGAAGAGGCGCCGCCCGAGCTCTTGCTCGAGCTCCTCGCGCGCCGCGGTGCCGATCTCGCGGATCATGGCCCCTCCCTTGCCGACCACGATCCTCTTCTGTCCCTCCCGCTCGACGACGATGGAGGCCGTCACCACGGTGATGTCCTTGCCCTCCGCCGGGCGCACGGACTCGACGAGCACCGCGTGGGCGAACGGGAGCTCGTCACGGGTGCGCTCCAGGAGCTTCTCGCGGAGGACCTCCGCGATCCACTCGGTCTCCGGCGTGGCCGTCAGGAAGTCCTCGGGGTAGGCGGCTTCGCCCTCCGGCAGGGCGGCGGCGAGCAGCTCGAAGAGCCGTTCGACGTTTTCCCCGGTCCTCGCGGAGATCGGCACGACCTCGCGGAACGCCACGCGTTGCGAGAGCTCGGCGATGCGCGGCAGCAGCTTCTCTTTGCGAACCTTGTCGATCTTGTTGAGCGCGAGGACCACCGGCGTCTCGGAGCGCGCGACGAGATCCAGCAGGTATCGCTCTCCCGCCCCGCCCTCTTCCGCGGCGTCCACGACGCAGAGCACGAGGTCGGCCGAGCCCAGCGCCTCCGTCGCCTCGCGCACCATCGCCGCGTTCATCCGGTACTGGGGCCGGTGGATCCCGGGCGTGTCCACGAGCGCGATCTCCGCCCCGGGCCGCCGGGCCACGCCCAGGATGCGCTTCCGGGTCGTCTGGGGCTTGTCGGAAACGATCGCGACTTTTTCTCCGACGAGCGCGTTGACGAGCGTGGATTTCCCGGCGTTGGGTCGACCGACGACGGCGACCTCGCCGGCGCGCATGCGCGAGCCGTCGGCGATCAGCTGTCCGCTCTCAGCTTCGCCGGACGTCCGGACCCGGAGTCCGGCTGATGGCTGACAGCGGAGAGCGGAGAGCTTCCCAGCGGCTCGATCCGCACGCGATAGACGCGGCGCCGGTCGGCCTCCTCGACGGTGAAGCGCAGGTCCGACTCGCGATGGATCTCGCCGGGCTTGGGGATGTGCCCCAGACGGCTCGACAGAAAGCCCCCGACCGTCGTGAACTCCTCGTCCTCCGGCCCGCGCCCGAAGAGGTCGCGCACGACCTCGATGTTGGCTTTGCCGGAGACCGAGAACCCGTGCTCCCCCGCCTTGGAAACCTGCTCCCGCTCGTCCTCGTGCTCGTCGGCGAGCTCGCCCACGATCTCCTCGAGCAGATCCTCCACCGTCACGAGGCCGGAGACGCCGCCGTATTCGTCCACGACGATCGCCATCCAGAGGTGCCGGCGCTGGAACTCCCGCAGGAGCTCGGAGACCTTCTTGGTTTCGGGCACGAAGTAGGCCTCGCGCATCAGCTCGGCGATCGAGCGCTGGGTCCCGGCGCGCAGAGCCGTGAGCGCGTCCTTGACGTGGACGATCCCGACGACCGAGTCGATCGAGCCCCGCACGACCGGGATCCGCGAATACTTGGACTCGACGAAGAGGTCGAAGAGGACGGTCAGCGAGGCGGCCGCGTCGATCCAGACGATGTCCGTCCGCGGTGTCATGACCTCGCGCACGCGCGTGTCGCCGAAATCCACGATCGACAGCAGCAGCTTCTCCTCGTCCTTTTCGAGGATGCCCTCCTGCCGGCCGACGTCGATGTAGGCGCGGACTTCCTGGTCGGTGGCCTCGGCCGGCTTGCCTTCGGCGCGTCCGGCGAAGATGCGTCGGATCAAGAAGGCGATCGGGAGCAAGAGCCACGAGGCGGCGGTCACGACCGGCAGCAGCCGCGCCACGATCCGCTCGGGGTCTCGGTTGGCGTCGCGCTTGAGCAATGCGATCTCGGTCAGAAGCCAGCCGACGACGAAGAAGAGACCGCCCCAGAGCCACGGGCGCGGCACCGCGAAGGTCTCCAGGGCCGAGACCGTCGTCAGGAGGCCCGTCAGGAGCAGCGCCTGGACGAGGACCTTCGTCGTCGTCCGCACGATCTCGACCTGGCCGGCGCCCGACAGGATGCGCGCCCGGTCCGGGTGCTCCTCGAGCAGCCCCCGCACCTTGATCGGCGAGAGCCGGTCGAGCGCCAGGGCGAACGTCTCAAAGAGCAGGAAGGCCGCGTAGCAGAAGGCGGCCGTGACGAGCGAGATCATCGCGCGCTCCTCGCCGCCCGCTGACGCGAAGGAACCTCCGGCGGGGCAACCGAATCCCCGAGGCCGAGCCGGCGGCGCAGCCGCCCCTCGAGCGCGTCCATCTCGCCGTCGTCGGTCTCGTGGTCGTAGCCCATCAGGTGCAGAAACCCGTGCAGCAGTAGCCGGTCGATCTCCCGGGATCGGGGCTCGCGCCGCCGCCGGGCCTCGCGCGAAGCGTACGGCACCGAGATCACGATGTCGCCCAGGAAGCCCTCGGCGGCAGCGCCCGCCGGAAACGCCAGGACATCGGTCGGCCGGTCCTTTCCGCGGTACCGGCGGTTCAACCCGCGCATTCTGCCGTCGGCGCAAAAGAGCACGGAGACCTCGCACGCCGGAGAGCCCGCCGCCCGGGCCGCCCTGGTCAGGACGCTCCGCACGCGCGACGCCGGAGGCGCGCCCGCCACGCGGGCCAGAACCTCGACCTGCATCAGACGGCCCTCGGCCCCGCGGCTTCCGCACTCGACGTCGTCGCCGTCTTGCGGCGGGCCTTTTCGCGGTTGAAGTCGAAGCCCGGATAGTCGATGCGGTGATGGAACACGGTGTTCACGGAGTGCTCCAGCGCGTCGATGATGCTCGCGAGATCCCGCATCGTCAGGTCGCAGTCGTCGAACTGTCCGTCGCGAAGGCAGTCGTCCATGATCGTCTGGATCATGGCGCGGATCTTGGCGGGGGTCGGCTCGACGAGCGTGCGCGAAGCCGCCTCGACGGCGTCGGCGATCATCAGGATTCCGAGAATGCGCGTCGAAGGCCTCGGACCGGGGTACCGGTACTCCGTCTCTCGAACCGGTCCCTGCGCCGGATCCGACCGCGTCAGCGCCTTCTGGTAGAAGTAGCGGATCAGCTTCGTGCCGTGATGCTCGCGGATCGCCGTCACGATCGGCTCGGGCAGCCGGGCCTTCTTGGCCATCTCCACGCCTTCCTTGACGTGCGCGGCGATGATGAGAGCGCTCATCGAGGGCTCCAGGCGGTCGTGGCGGTTGTACCCCTTGGGCTGGTTCTCGATGAAGTAGTCGGGCATCTTGGTCTTGCCGATGTCGTGGTAGTAGCCCGACACCCGCGCCAGCAGCGCGTCCGCTCCGATCGCCTCCGCGGCCGCCTCGGCGAGATGCCCGAGCATCAGCGAGTGTTGGTAGGTCCCGGGCGCCTCCAGGGCCAGCGTGCGCAGAAGCGGCAGATTCTGGTTCGAGAGCTCGAGCAGCCGGATGTCCGTGACGACCGAGAAGAGGTGCTCGAAGATCGGCAGGAAGAGTCCCACGACCATCGAGACGGTCAGCCCGCCGGCGATTCCCGCCAGGGCGTCGTAGAGGAAGTCCCAGCCCCACGGCCCCGCGCCGAGGAAGTGGATCGAGGAGATCGCCACCAGGTTGCC
>JBASRI010000595.1:0-7420 GCA_049273755.1 Thermoanaerobaculia bacterium | reverse complement strand
GCCCGGAGCCCACAACCTCGAGAACGCGCTCGCGGCGCTCGCCGCGGCGGAGTGCCTCGGCGCGCCCTTCGAGGCGATCGTGGACACCCTGACGCGCTTCGAAGGGCTGCCGCACAGAAGCGAGCTCGTCGCCGCGACCGGCGGCGTGCGCTGGGTCGACGATTCCAAGGGCACCAACGTCGACGCGACCGCCAAGTCGCTCGAGGGGTTTCCCGATCAGAGCGTGATCCTGATCCTGGGCGGCCGGGACAAGCACGGCGACTTCACGGCGCTCGCGGATCTGGTCGGCAAGCGCGCGCGGCTCGTTCTGACGATCGGCGAGGCGGCCGGGACGATCGAGGCCGCCCTCGCCGGCAAGGCTCCGTTCGAGCGCCGCGTCACGATGGAGCAGGCGGTGTCCCGGGCGGCCGCGATCGCGCGGCCCGGAGACACGGTCCTGCTCTCGCCAGCGTGCGCCTCGTTCGACCAGTACGAAAACTACGAAGAGCGCGGCCGGCATTTCGCCGAGCTCGCGCGGGCCGCCGCGGCGGCGAGGTGACCCATGGCGCGTAAGCTCGCCTCCGACAAGGTCCTCTTCGGCGCGCTCGTCGCGCTCTCGCTGTTCGGCTGCGTCATGATCTACAGCGCCTCGGCCGTCTCCGCGAGCGAGACTTCGGGCAACCCCTACCGGTTCCTCCTCAAGCAGATCGCGGCGCTGGCGCTGGGAGGAGTCGCCGCCTTCGCCGTCTACCGCACGGACTATCGGGTCTTCGCGCGCCCCTGGGTCGTCTACGGCGCCTACGCCGCCACGCTCTTCCTGGCCGCCTTCACTCTTCTGCGGCCGCCGATCAACGGCGCCCGCCGCTGGATCCCGCTCGGCATCACGATGCTCCAACCCTCCGAGCTGCTGAAGGTCTCCCTGGTGCTGCTCCTCGCCCACCAGCTCGCGCGCAAGAGCCAGAAGACGGGAGACCCCGAGCGAGCGCTCCTGCCTGCGGTCGTCTTCACCGCCGCCGCCGCGGGTGTGGTGGTCTTGCAACCCGACCTCGGGACGGCGGCCTGCTACGTCGTTCTCTGCGGCGTGCTTCTGTGGGTGGCGGGGGCGCGGGCCCGGTGGTTTCTCTTCGGCGCGCTCGCGCTCGTGCCAGTGCTCGCCGTGCTGATGCTGTCGGCGGACTACCGGCGGGCGCGCCTGCTCTCGTTCTTGAATCCCAACGCCGATCCGCTGGGAGCGGGCTTCCAGGCGATCCAGTCGCTGATCGCGGTCGGCGCGGGCGGCTGGTTCGGCAACGGGCTGGGAGGCAGCCGGCAGAAGCTCTTCTTCCTGCCGTACCCGCACACCGATTTCATTTTCGCCATCGTCGGCGAGGAGCTGGGGTTCGTGGGGGCCGCGGGGCTCGTGATCTGCTTCGGGATCGTGGCCTGGCGGGGCCTGCGGGCCGCCCGGCGCGCGCCCGACGCCTTCGCGGGATTCCTCGCCGCGGGCGCGACCGCGATGATCGTCGTCCAGGCGGCGATCAACCTCTCCGTCGTGCTGGCGCTCGTGCCGACCAAGGGCATCCCCTTGCCCTTCGTGTCCTACGGCGGGTCTTCGCTGGTCGCCTCCTGGATCGCGGGAGGACTGATCCTCAACATTTCGCAGCACGAAGTCGCAGAGACCTGAGAGCTGAGACTTGAGACCCGAGACTCTTCTTTCATGAGCGGCCTGGGCGCCTACGTCATCGCGGCCGGCGGCACCGGCGGGCACATCCTGCCCGGGATCGCGCTGGCCGACGAGATCCGCGCGCAGAGACCGAGCGCCGAGATCCTCTTCATCGGAACGGCGCAGGGCCTCGAAGGCAAGATCGTCCCCGCCGCGGGCTACCCTCTGGAGCTCGTAGACGCGTCGGGCTTCGTGGGCCAGACGTTCGCCAAGCAGGCGGGGTCCCTCGCGCGGCTACCGAAGGGCTTCCTCCAGGCGCGCGCTCTGCTCAAGAAGCACCGCGCCCGAGCGGTCGTGGGCGTGGGCGGCTACGTGACGGTGCCGGTGCTGTCGGCGGCGCGGTCGCTCGGCATTCCGACGCTCATCCACGAGTCAAACGCCATGCCGGGGGCGGCGAACCGATTCCTGAATCGCTTCGCCACGGCCACGGCCGTGGGGCTGCCCGGGGCGAACGCGCACTTCCGCCGCGCGGGCGTCGTCACCGGAACGCCGGTGCGGGCGGAGTTCTTTGCGATTCCGCCGCTCGATCCCGCGGCCCCGACGCGCCGGCTCCTGGTCTTCGGCGGGAGCCAGGGCTCGCGGATCATCAACCGCGCGATGGCGCGGGCCTCGGTGCTCCTGGAGAAGTCGGGCATCGAAGTCGTGCACCAGACGGGCGAAAAGGACGGACCCGCGACCCGCCAGCGCTACCCGCGCATCCCGCCGGGCTGGAAGCTCGCGCCGTTTCTTCCGAAGCTGGCCCAGGAGATGGCCTGGGCGGACCTGGTCCTCTGCCGTTCGGGGGCGATGACGGTCGCGGAGCTCGCCGCCGCCGGACGCCCGGCGATCCTCGTGCCCTTCGGCGCCGCCGCGGCCGGCCATCAGATGGAGAACGCGCGGGCCCTCTACCGGGCCGGCGCGGCTGCGGTCATGGAAGAAAGGGATTTCACGGCCGAGAACCTGGCGGGCGGCGTCGACCAGCTCCTGAAGGACCGGGAGAAGCTCGTGCTGATGGGCCAGAAGGCCAAGAGCCTGGGGAAGCCCGACGCCGTCCGGGAGCTCGCGAAGCTGCTCTTCGGCCTGGAGTCGGCCCAGTGAGGTTTCTCCGGCTCTCGCGGCTCCACTTCGTCGGCGCGGGGGGCGTCGGCATGAGCGGGATCGCGGAGCTTCTGCTGCTGGCGACCCCCCTGGAGATCTCCGGCTGCGACCTGGCCCGCTCGGACAACGTCGCCCGCCTCGAGAAGCTGGGCGCGAGAATCGCCCTCGGGCACGACCCGTTGCACGTGGACGGAGCGGACTTGCTGGTCATCTCCTCGGCCGTGGCGGAATCCAACGCCGAGGTGGCCGCGGCGCGCGCGAAGGGGGTTCCCGTCATCCGCCGGGCGGAGATGCTGGGCGAGATCATGCGCCTCAAGCAGGGCATCGGCGTGGCGGGCACTCACGGCAAGACGACGACCACGTCGCTGACCGGCATGGTCCTGACTGAGGCGGGCTTCGACCCGACGATCGTGGTGGGCGGGCAGATGCACATTCTCGGCACCAACGCGCGCCTGGGCAAGGGCGAGTACCTGGTCGCCGAGGCCGACGAGTACGACCGCTCGTTCCTGGAGCTCACGCCCGTGGTCGCCGTGATCACCAACGTCGAGGCGGACCATCTCGACACCTATCGCGACCTCGACGACATCCGGGATGCGTTCGCGGCCTTCGCCAACCGCGTCCCCTTCTACGGCGCCGTCGTCCTCTGCGCCGACGACCCCGGGGCGCGCAGCCTGATCCCGCGCATCAAGCGGCGCCTGGTCACCTACGGCGAGTCGCCGGACGCCACGCTCTCGGCCCGGGCGGTCCGGCTCGAGGCCTCGGGAACGACGTTCGAGGTGTGGAACGGCGAACAGGGCAAGCTCGGATCGGTGCGCCTGCGCCTCCCCGGACGCCACAACGTCGCCAACGCCCTGGCCGCGATCGCCGTCGGCCGCGAGCTCTTGGTCCCCTTCGAAACGATCGGGCGTGCCCTCGAAGCCTTCACCGGTGTCGTGCGGCGCTTCGAGAAGAAGGGCGAGCGGGGCGGCGTCCTGGTCGTCGACGACTACGCGCACCATCCCACAGAAGTCGCCGCGACGCTCTCCGCCGCGCGGCAGGTCTATCCCGACCGGCGCCTCGTGGCGCTTTTCCAGCCTCATCTTTTTTCGCGCACGCGCGACTTCGCACCGGAGTTCGGCAGGGCGCTTTCAGCCGCCGACGCGGCCGTCGTGATGGATGTCTATCCGTCGCGCGAAAAGCCTCTCCCGGGGGTCACGGGTGAGCTCGTGGCCGATGCGGTCGGGCGCAACGGCAGCGGTCCGCCTGTGACCTATGTGTCTCAAAAGACGAAGGTTGTCGACGTGCTGGAGAAGACGCTCCGGCCCGGGGATCTGCTGCTGACTCTGGGAGCGGGGGACGTCGTGAAGTTCGGCGAGGAGTACCTGAGACGTGGCTAGCGCCGATCGGGAAGCCCCTTTCCTGCGCGCCCGCCCCGCCGCGGGGCGAAAGCCCAAGCGCCCAGGCAAGCTGCGAGTTCTGACCTTCGCGGTGTTTGCCCTCGCCGCCACGCTCGGGCTCTGGAAGTTCTTGTCGGGACCGCGCTTTGCGCTGAGACGCTTCGAGGTTTCCGGAAACACGCGAGCGCGCACGGAGGAGATCCTGGGGTTCGTCTCCGCGTGGAGCGGATCCAACCTCGTCGCCCTGAATCTCGCGCCGGTCGCGAGCCGGGTCGCCGCGCATCCGTGGGTCGAGCGCGCGACGCTGACAAAGCGGTTTCCCGACGGGCTCTCGATTCGTGTGACCGAGAGGCGGGCTCCGGCCCTCTACCGCGAGGGCGGACGGTTCTGGTGGGTCGGCGCCGACGGCAACCTCATCGCTCCCTACGATCCGCGGCGCGACCGGACCGAGTACGTCATCCTGACGGGGGAGCGCCGCGCGCTGCCGGAGGCCGTGGGGCTGCTCGAAGAGCTCCGCGCCGCCGTTCCCGGATACGTCGCCGCGCTCTCGGAAATCGCCTCGCTCCCGGACGGGGGATTCGGTATGATGGACGCGATCTTTCGAAAACCGGTTCGCGTTCTTCGTGCAGACGCCCCGGGCAAGGTTCGCGCGTTGCTGAACGCGCGCGGTTTCGTCGAGAGTCGCGGGTGGGAGGCACGGGCCATCGATCTCCGTTTTGCCGATCGGCTGATTCTCGTGGGCGCCTACGGCGCAGGGAATCGTCTCTGATGAAAGACGGGGCGCGCTGATGTCCAAGCCCGAGTCTTTCCTGGTCGCCTGCGACATCGGGACTTCCAAGATCTGTGTCCTGATCGGCGAGCAGAACCCCGGCGGCGCCCTCGACGTCATCGGCAAGGGGGCGGCGACCAACCGCGGCACCCGCAAGGGCAACATCATCAACGTGGACGCAACCATCGACGCCATCAAGCGGGCCGCCGAAGAGGCCGAGATCATGGCGGGAGTCCAGATTTCCCGCTCCTGGGTCGGGATTTCAGGGTCCCACGTGCGCTCGTTCAACAGCCGGGGGGTCGTGGCCGTGGCCGGCAAGGATCGGGAGATTTCGAAGGAGGACGTGGCCCGGGTCATCGACGCGGCGCGGGGGGTCCAGATCCCCCAGGACCACGAAGTCGTGCACGTCGTGCCGCGCGACTTCGCCGTGGACGGGCAGGACGGCGTGGCCGACCCCGTCGGGATGATCGGCAGCCGCCTCGAGGCCGACGTCCACGTCGTCACGGCGCCGGTGGCCGTGACGCAGAACATCGTGACCTGCATGAACAAGGCGGGGATCGAGGTTGTGCAGATGGTGCTCGAGCAGTTCGCCGCCGCCGAGGCGGTTCTCACGCCCGACGAGCGCGAGCTCGGCATCTGCCTGGTGGACATCGGCGGAGGAACCACGGAGGTGGCCGTCTATCAGAAGGGGACGATCGCGCACACGGCGGTCATCCCGATCGGCGGGGACCACTTCACCAACGACCTCGCCGTCGTGCTGCGGGCCCCGATCACCGACGCGGAGCGGCTGAAGAAGAAGTTCGGATGCGCGCTGCGCAGCGCCGTCTCCGACGACGAGATGGTCGAGGTGCCGATGGTCGGAGGGCGGGCCCCGAAGCTCTGCCCACGCTCGACGCTGTCGGACATCCTGCAGCCGCGAGCGGAGGAGCTGATGGGCCTGATCCACGAAGACATCAAGCGGCTGGGACTCGACAAGGAGATTCGGTCGGGCCTGGTCCTGACGGGCGGGGGCTCGGAGCTCGAGGGCGTCGTCGAGATCGCGGAGAGCGTTTTCGACGGTCCGGTCCGCCGCGGGATTCCGTCGGGAGTGGGAGGGCTCGTAGACGTCGTCTCCCGGCCGGAGTGGGCGACGGCGACCGGGCTTCTGCTCTACGGCCATCGCTACAAGCCGGCGCGCCGGCGGGCCAAGGCGTTCTTTCAGGCGGCCAATTCGGTATCGCGGTTCATCCGGGATTTTTTTTGATGGCTTCGAAACGCAAGCGGCGGGGAAGGGAAGGGCCCATGATCGAATTCCTGGATGAGGACAACCACGCGCTCTCCATCGAGTTGGACGGGGGCGACGCGTCGCCGGCCACGATCCGCGTGATCGGAGTCGGAGGCGGTGGCTCCAACGCCGTCAACCGGATGATCTCCGCCGGAGTGAAGGGCGTGGAGTACTTCGCGTGCAACACGGACCTCCAGGCGTTGCGCAAGTGCCAGGCGCCCAACAAACTCCAGATCGGGGGACGGCTGACCAAGGGCCTCGGGGCGGGCGCCGACCCGGACGTCGGCCGCAACGCCGCGCTCGAGGACCAGGACCGGCTGTCGCAGGCGGTGCGCGGCGCCGACATGGTGTTCCTCGCGATGGGCCTGGGCGGCGGAACGGGCTCGGGCGCCGGACCGATCATCGCCAAGCTCGCCGCGGAAGCCGGGGCGCTCGCGGTCGCCGTCGTCACCAAGCCCTTCGAGTTCGAGGGCAAGAAGCGCATGCGCCAGGCCGAGCGTGCCTCGCGCGAGCTGCGTGACCACGTGGACACGCTGATCACGATCCCGAACCAGCGTCTGCTCGCCTTCGTCGAGCGCAACACCCCCTTGCAGGAGTCCTTCAAGATTGCCGATGACGTCCTGCGGCAGGCCATCCAGGGGATCTCGGATCTGATCAACTGCCCCGGCGAGATCAACCTCGACTTCGCCGACGTGCGCAAGATCATGTCCGACATGGGCCGGGCCCTGATGGGCACCGCCGTCGCCGACGGCGAGAACCGCGCCATCCACGCGGCTCAGGCCGCGATCAGCTCTCCGCTCCTCGAGGACGCCTCCATCGAGGGCGCGCGCGGCATCCTGATCAACATCACCGGCGGCGCAGACCTCACGCTCTTCGAGGTCACGGAGGCCGCGCAGATCATCCAGCAGGCCGCGGATCCCGAGGCCGAGATCCTCTTCGGGTGCGTGCACGACGAGAAGATGGCCGGCAACGTCAAGGTCACGGTGATCGCGACGGGCTTCGACCGGCTCGAGCGCGACCTCGCCGAGATCGAGCAGGAGGAGGTCAAGCCGGTGACCGTGGGATCCAAGGCCTTGCGCCCGCCGTTCCTGCGAGGGGACGACTCGGGAGGATTCGGCCCCAACGCTTCGTCGCGGGACGACTTCGACATCCCGACGGTGCTGCGCCGACAGATGGACTAAACGTCGCGAGCGTGCGCTCGGAGGCCCGCGCCTCCGGCGCGCCGCCTTGCGGCTCGCCCAAAGGGGCTCGAC
>JBASRI010000304.1:0-4013 GCA_049273755.1 Thermoanaerobaculia bacterium | reverse complement strand
CGCCCACGACGGTGGCCGGCGGCGTGACCTACACGACCCAGGCCTCCGCCCGAGTCAGCGGCGTGAGCATCCGGGTCGCGCGGGACGGGGGCGTCTGGTTCCTGGAGGCAGCCACCGACCGGATCGGCGTTCTGCGGGGCACGACGATCACGTACTGGCAGCTGCGCGCCACCGACCAGCTCGGGGCCAACCCGGTCGATTTCCGCCTCGACGGCACCGACGTCTGGATCCTCGAGACCGGCCAGAGCCAGATTCCGGCCGGAACGTGCGCTCTCGCCAAGCTCGACACGGTCACCGGGGCCCTGACCGAGTGGATCATTCCCGGATCGATTCCGGCCAACTACTACCAGGCTCCCGACGGCAAGTACTGGTTCGCCATGAGCGGCGCGACCCTCCAGTCCGTCGACCTGGCGACCAAACAGGTCGTCAACCACCGCTCGCAACGGACCTTCGCCTACGCGGACATGGCCGTGGGCCCCGACGGCGCGCTGTGGCTGGCCGACTTCGGAAACAACCGGATCGTGCGCTACGAGCCGGACGCGAACACCGAAACCTCCTGGGCCTTCTTCGGCACCTCGGCCCGCTTGAACCCGACGCAGGTCGGCTTCGACGAGCAAGGGCGGCTCTGGATCTCGCAGCTCTCGGCTGGCCGCCTCGACCGCTTCGACCCGGCCACCAACACGCTCTACTCCTACTACGGGGTCAGCAACCCGATCCACTTCGACTTCTATCAGGGACGCGTCTACGTGACGTCCGGCCAGACGAATCCGGCGATCAACGTCATCGATCCCAATATCGCGGCGCCGATCGCGCAGACGCTGATCCCCGAAACGCTCCCCGTCGGCGCGGTCCCGAGCTCCACCCCCGTTACGACGCGCACGAGCACGGCGATTCAATCGACCTTCACCAGCACGTCGGAGGCCATGCCCGCCGCGAACGTCACGGTTACAAGCAATGTGAGCTACCCGGGAGTTCTCGTCACGCAATTCCCGGCCACCCACGCATACGGAATCGCCGTCGCCGGCGGCACGGTCTGGACCGGCCAGGACGGCAAGCTGGCCAACCTGACCCTGCAGACGGTCGGCGACGCCGCGGATCCGACGGTCCCGGTGGCCTCCTCGGCCGCCGGCAACGCGGACAACCGGATCCGGATCGACCTGACGGTCTCCAACCGCGGCACGACCGCGATCTCGGGCGAAGCGCTGTACATGTTCTCTCCGGGAGCGTTCGCCGCGCGCTCGGTCTTCACGCTCGCTCCGGGAGCCACGAGCGTGATTCCCGACGCCTTCGGCAACGTCGGATCCCAGGCCGTCATCGCAAACGGGGCCGTGCGGTTCCGCGTCGTGACCGGAACCGCCAGCGACTTGGAGGCCACGGCGCGCTCGCTCCGCGTCCGGCCCGACGGCACAACGTACGGGTACGGGCTCGCCGCCGCTCCGGCGGCCCGAAGCCTCGGGCCGGGATCGGAGACGACGCTCTTCACCGGGGCGCGCGCGACCGAAGCGTCGGTTCTCGGGATGTACGCCGCCAACGGCGCCTCGGGGATTCTGACGCTCGTCGCGCCCGACGGCTCCGTGCGTGGCACGCGGTCCTTTTTGCTCGCGACCAACATCCGGGAGGAGTACAACCCGGCGGCCTCGGCCTTCGGCGTCTCGCCGGAGCCGGGCGACGTCGTGCGCGTTTCGGTCGCGTCGGGGGCTCTGCAACCCTACGTCAACGTGGTCGATCTCGGCACGATCGACGTCGCGACTTCCGTGCCGGTCGCCGCGAGCGCGGACTTCGTCATCCCCATCGCCGGCGCGGTCGTCGGAGTGGACGGGCGCAGCTTCGTCTCGGATCTCTACCTCTCGAACCCGGACGCCAACACCGCCGCCGACGTGGCGATCACCTACGTCCCGATCGCCGGGTCCGGCTCGACGCAGACACAGACCCAAACCGTGACCCTGGCGGCCGGAGCGAGCCGGGCGATCGCGGATTTCCTGCCCACGCTCTTCGGCATCGCGACGGGGCAGGGATCCGTGCTCCTGGCCTCCAACGTCCCGATCGCCGCCGGAGCTCGTATCGCGTCCCGCTATCCGTTCGGCGACTACGGTGGATTCGCGGCCGCGATCCCAGGCGCGTCCGGAGTCGAGAACGCGTCGGCGATTGCGATCGGCATGCCGCAAACCTGGCTGCGCCGCACGAACCTCGTGCTTTACAACGGGGGAACCGCCGGCTCGATCACCGTCACCGGCTTTCGCTCCGACGGCACCCAGGCCGGTCCCATCAGCGTGGCCCTCGGCGACCACGCGCCCGGGCGCCTGGACTCCGTCTTCGCAGCCCTGGGCGTGCCCGACCAGGCGGGGGGCCGCATCCGCATGGACGTCCCCGCGGGCATGCGGGTCTACGCCTGGACGGCTGAAGCCGACGCGACCGGCGACCTGGATCTCTTCCCGCTGCGGTAGGAGGTCTCAGGTCTCAGGTCCCCAGGTCGGGAGCCCAAGACAACCTGTAACGTAAAATCCAACTGTGCCCTCCTCCACAACGGTGGTTCGAGGATCCGGCGCGTTTGTGCCGGACGGCGTCGTCACCAACGCGCGCCTGTCGCGCCTCATGGACACGACCGACGAGTGGATTCGGCAACGCACGGGCATCGAAGAGCGCCGCTTCGCGCGGCGAGGGCAGTCCTCGTCGGCCCTCGGCGCCGAGGCGGCTCGCCGCGCCCTGGCGGACGCGGGGCTGGAGGCGCGAGACATCGACCTGATCGTCTTCGCGACGATGACCCCGGACTACTACTTCCCCGGAAACGGGGGTCTGCTGGCGATGGCGCTGGGGCTCGAGAGCACGCACGCCCTCGACATCCGGATGCAGTGCGCCGGATTCCTCTCCGGCCTGCACGTCGCCGACGCCTTCATCCGTTCTGGAGCGGCGCGCCGGGTCCTTCTCGTCGGCGCCGAGTGCCACGCCTCGCTGTTCCCGTGGGGCGAAGCCGAGTGGGCCGTTCTCTTCGGGGACTCGGACGGCCCGGTCTCGGAGAAGGCGCGCGCCTGGGGCACCGCGCACCGTGACCGCGCGGTCATCTTCGGCGACGGAGCGGGAGCGTTCGTCCTCGAGGCCAACACCTCCGGCGACGGGCGCGGGTTTCTGGGCTTCCTCATGCGCACCGACGGCCGGGAGTGGGACAAGCTCTACGTGCCGGGCGGGGGCTCCGCGAGCTTTCCGTACTTCACGCCGGAGATGTACGAGGAGAACCGCACGGTGCCGGTCGTCGAAGGCCGCACCGTCTTTCGGCTGGCGACGACCGCCATGCCGGCGATCGTGCGCGAGATCCTCGCGAAGGAGGGGCGCAGCCTCGACCAGCTCTCCCTGCTCCTGATGCACCAGGCCAACCTGCGGATCAACGAGGCCGTCCAGAAGCACCTGGGCCTTCCCGACGAGCGTGTCCACAACAACATCCAGAAGTACGGCAATACGACCGCCGCCACACTTCCTCTGGTCTTCCACGGCGCGAAGGCCGCGGGCAAGGTTCGCCCTGGAGACCTCGTGGGCTTCACGGCGCTCGGCGCGGGTCTGCACTGGGGAGCGGGCCTGCTCCGGATCTAGCAGGGCGATCCATGATCGACTCCGGCCGCCACCGCCAGACCCCCGCGCCCACCGCGCGCCCGCTTCCCCGATGGCTGCTGATCGCCTGGGCCCTGACCGGAGCCCTCCTGCTGATCATCGCCGTCCTGTCGATCCGTCGCGTCGAGCGCGCGACCCGGACCGACTGGGAATCGCGGCTCTCCCGCCTCGCCGACGACCGGCTCGCGCTCGCCGAGCGCGCCCTGCACCAGTGGCGGGAGAAGGCCCGCCTGTTGGCGGAACTGGAAAGCGTCCGCAGCCTCTTCACCGTTTCCCGGGACGGGGCGCGCGCCGCGGCCGACCGCGTCCGCGAGGACCTCGAAGAAACGTCGCGAAACGAGCGGGGCCTCGAGATCGGCGTAACGGACGCGTTCGGACGCATCCTCTCGGCCTCCTCCGGATACGACGAGGTC
>JBASRI010000573.1:0-4693 GCA_049273755.1 Thermoanaerobaculia bacterium | reverse complement strand
CCCCTGTACGCCTTGAGAAAAACGTCCTGCGTCATGTCGTCGGAATCGCCTTCGCCCACCGCTCGGACCATCCACCGATGGACGGCCGCCGTGTGCCGCCGCACGAAAGCGCCGAACGCGTCTTCGTCGCCGCCGCGAGCGGAGGCGAGAAGCTCTTCGTCGGTCGTCTCCGGCTCGGTCAAAGGCGAATCGCGCCGGACGCGTGCGGGCGGCGCCGGCGCGATTCTACGGCCGAACCGGGCCGGGCTACCGCTGCCGGTACGGGTCGGGCGCGTACTGGTGCTCGAATCCGCGCGCGCGGTCCCGGGCATAGAGATCGTCCTCTCGGGGAAGCACGCCCAGGCGCACGAGCTCGGGCCGGAACTCATAGCGCAGGGCGATGCGGGCCGCGGGTGTCGGATCCTCCTCGAAATCCACCCAGGAGACGGCGAACCGGGTCTCCTCCCCGATTCCCGTCGCGGCGAAACGGTCGGCGGGCTGGCGCATGGCCTTTTCACGCGCTTGCGGCCGGGGCGCTCCGGCGCTGCCCGTTGAGTTCGGAGCGCTTTCGCCGGCGGCGTCCTGAGAAGGCTCGTCCTTGCACGCGAGGACCGGAGGCCAGCGTTTCTCCCGGAAGAAGACTGCCTCGATGGTGCCGACGTTCGACGTGTCCCCGAGCCACTTCGCATAGGAGCTCGCCGTGTCCGTGAAGAAAAACTTGCGCGCGGTCTGCCCCGAGACCTGCCAGCCCGGGATGTCGGCGGTCTGGCCGGGGGAGAGCACCCATTTCGTAGCGGAGAGCTCGGTCGTGCGTTTCGCGTCCACGACGTTTCGGCCGTCGACCGAGAGGGCAACCGCGATGCGCTCGGACGTCGGATTGGAGATCCGGATCACGAACTCCTTCCCCTTCAAGGCCTCGATGTAGAGCCGACCCCGGGCTGCGTATTCCGGTGCCGGGCGCCCGTCGACGAGGACGCACAGGGAAAAGCCGTCGCGGTCGCCCGCACGGGCGCAGGGAGCGGCGGCAAACAGAAAGAGCGCTGCGAGACGAACGGTCCGGGTCATGGCGGTCCCTCCTGGAAGAGGGGACACCGCAGGGGTCACAGGGTTCCCGAAGGGTCTCAAGTCCCACATGTGGCCCGACCTGAGACCTGGGACCTGAGACCTCGTCAGGCCGGAAGGCCCTCCTTCAGGATCTTCTCCATGCGGGCGCAGAAGACATCGATCTCGTCGGGGGTGGTGTAGACGTTCGGGGTGATGCGCAGGCCGTTGAACTCGGGATGGACGATCGGGGTCGTCATGATCCGGTGTTTTTCCCAGAGGTTCGCCTGGAGCTTTTCGGTGTCGAGGCCCTCGACGTGGACGAGGCCGATCCCGCAGGACTCGGTGTCGTTGAGGGGGGTGAGGACCTTCACCCGCGCGTCGGCCGCAGTCAGGCGCTTCGCCCAGCGGTCCCTCAGCCAGCGCAGGCGTGCGGCCTTGCGGTCGGCGCCGATGCCTCGGTTGAAGGCGATCGCGGCGGCGATCGCGTTGTGGTTGGCCGCGGGGTGCGTGCCGATCTCCTCGTACTTCCGGATGTCCTCGTCCATTTTGGCGGGCGCCGCCATGAGCGGCCAGATCCTCTTCTGGTTTTCCTTGCGCACGTACAGAAAGCCGGTTCCGATCGGGGCGAAGAGCCACTTGTGCAGGCTCGTCGCGTAGTAGTCGCATTCCAAGTCGTCGCGGCGGAATGGGAAGTGTGCGAAGGCATGCGCCCCGTCCACGAAGACCTCGATGCCGCGCTCCCGGCCCAGACGGACGATCTCGCGCACCGGCAGAATCTGGCCCGTCAGGTTCGTGATGTGGGTGACCTCGATGACGCGCGTGCGCGGCGTGATCGCTTTCCGGAAGCGCTCGACGACGTCGGCCGCTGAGGGCGGGGGCACGGGGAAGGAGATCTGCTTGAGCACGATGCCGTCGCGGCGCGCGCGTTGTTCCCAGGAGGTGATCATGCGGGGGTAGTTCTGGTTGGTCACGACGACCTCGTCGCCGCGCTGGAGGTCGATGCCGAAGATGAGCGTCTCCAGGGACTCGGAGGCGTTGCGCGTGATGGCGATCTCCTCGGGGTCGCAGCCGAAGTCGGCCGCGAGGTCGCGGCGGCAGGACTCGATCCTCGGCTCCAATACCGTCCACATGTGGTACACGGGGATCTCGTTGGAGAACCGCAGGTCCTGGATCATCGCTTCCAGCACGTGTGCCGGCGCGGGGCTGCAGCCGCCGTTGTTGAGGTTTATCAGGGTTCGGTCCACGTCGAAGGCGCGCCCGATCTGGGCCCAGTAGGTCTCGTCGGCGGCGAGCCCGGCCGGGGTCCGGCCCTGGGCCGCGCGTTGCGCCCCGGCGACGCGCGCGATCGCATCGGCGCGAAAGGCCGCCAATCCGAGCGCTCCACCTGTACCCGCGAACAGGGCCCGGCGGCTCAAGAGTGACCCGCGGTTAGCCATGGGACCTCCGAAAGTTGTAAAAATCCTACCCCCCCTTCCTCTCCGGATGTGGTGGAATTGACGCTGATTCGATTGCGCCCGGTTTTGCCGGGCATTGGCCGACGAAAGGAGATGAGCGATCATGGCGACTTCCAACGTCCCCGCCCGAGTTCCTGAGCGCCAGCCCGAACAACACGAGACCACGACGTCCCGCCAGGTAGTGTGGCGGGAGCAGAAGAAGCCGTCGCGGTTCGTCATCAAGCTCGGCGGCGCCATCCCGGGATAAACCCCGTTTCCTGAACCGCTTCCCCGCATGGCGCTCGCCGCGTCTTGGGCGCGAGGCGCCGCTGGTGTACTCTGAGGGAGAACGAGCGTGGAGAAGCCGTCGTCGAGGCCCCCGGACGAGGTCCAGTCCGTTTTCGAACGGGCCCGTGATGTAATCCACTCTGCACTGGTCTCGTACTATCGACTGACGGAAGAAGAGGCGACGGGAGCCGAAGAGGACCTGCTCGTGTGGTTCCAACGGCTGGCCCGGCGGGGAGGCGCGGGACAGATGCCGGGAAAGCTCCTCCGCATCTCGCTGTTGTCCGCCGCCTGCCAGTACGGCCGATCCTTCCAGCTTTGGAAACTCGGCGGCGACGTGTCCGCCGACCCAGAGTTGAACGCGCTGCTCTCCCGCGAGCCCGACGAGGTCGCCAGCGACATCGAGCGGCGTTTCGAGGAGGAACGCTCGTGACCGGGCGGGTGATCCATTTCCCGCGCCTGCCGCTCTCTTCCGAGGCGGGCCGCGAGGCCGCGGAGAAGGTCCTGGCGACGCCCATGCTCGACCGGTACTCCTCGGCCGAGGCGCTGAGGCTCGAAGATCCGGAGACGCTGCTCGCGTTGTGCGGCCTGCTGCGCGAGAGGCGCGAGTCCTCGCCCACCTCCGTGCGGGACGAGGCCGAGTTTCTCTACCGGTTCATCGAGAGCCCGCGGCGAGACATCGGCCTCTTCGACGAGCGCGAGTACTTCCTGGGCGAGTTCGCCCTTCTGGCGGGCACCGCCTGCCGGCACCTGTCCCGCCGCGATGAGGCGCGCCTATGGTTCGATCGCGCCGAAGCGGGCTTCCGGCACACCATCAACGCCCCTGGCGACTTATCGCGTTTGGGCTACCAGCGGCTGGCCGAGCGCCTCGAAGAGCGGCAGCTCGACGTCGTCCTCGAGATGCTCCCGCCCTTGATCGAGAGCTTCCGCTCCCTCGAGATGCACGAAGATGCACTCAAGTGCCGTTTCCTCGAGGGTCTCGCGCTCATGGAGACCGACGAGCTGCGCGGAGCGGTCGAGACGTTCGAGCAGATCTGCCAGGAGGCCGAGACGTTGGGCAACGCGCGGCTGGTTGCGACCGCGTACGCGAACCTGACCCACATCCACGGGATGATGGGCAACGCCGAGGCGGCGATGGCGGCCTCGGCAAAGGCCATCCCGGTTCTGCGTCGCCTCGACGACCGCGTGACCCTCGCCAAGGTTCAGTGGGGCCTCGCGACGCTTCTGCGCGAGACGGGTCAAATCGCCGCCTCGATCGAGGCGTACCGGACGGCGCAGCAGGAGTTCGAGGCGATCGGGATGCGAGCCGACATCGCGGCTCTGAACCTGGTCGTCGCGGACCTGCTCCTGGAAACGGGCCGGAGCCGCGAGGCGCTCGCCGAGATCGGCGCGGCTCTGCCGGTCATCTCGGAGCTGAAGATGGCCCCCGAGGGGATGGCCGCGCTCTCGCTGCTGCGCGAGTCGGCCCGCCGGCAGGAGATCAACCGCCAGGCCCTCCGCGAGCTCCACGGCTACTTCGAGGAGCTCAAAGGATAGAGGGTAGAGGGCAGAGGGCAGAGGCGGGCGTCGGCTCCTGGTCTCAGCCTTCCTTGGAGTGTCGCATGATGGGCTTCTTGCGGCCCGTCGTCCTGCGGCGTCGGCTCTTCTTCGGTGCGGCCTTCTTTCGCGGGCGCGCTTTCCTCATGCGCGCATCTTAGCCCGCATAGCCCGCATAGGATGACGAGGTGCCGCGTGTCCTGCTGCTCCTGCCGACGTCCACCTACCGAGCCGGGGACTTTCTCCGGGCCGCCGCCGCACTCGGCGCCGAGGTCGTCGTGGCCTCCGAGGAGCCCAGCGCTCTCGAGGGGTTGAACCCCGGCGGGCTCCTGACGCTCGATTTCCGCGACCCCGAGGCCTGCGCGCGCGCGGCCTCGGCGTTCGCGCGGGAGCATCCGCTCGACGCGGTCGTGGGC
>JBASRI010000571.1:0-1535 GCA_049273755.1 Thermoanaerobaculia bacterium | reverse complement strand
CCGCGAGAACCCGGAGCTCGGCGTTCTGCGGTTCCCTCGCCAGCGCCGGAGCGAGCAGGGACTCCGCCGCGGCGCCGCGCCCCGTCTCCAGAAGGAGCTTCCCGGACGCGAGGGCGAGCGAAGAATTCGCGGGAGAGCGCTGGAGCGCTGCGCGGAGCGTCGCCTCGGCGTCGGCGTCGTCGCCCTGCGCGCGCTGGAGCTCCGCGAGGCGCAGCGCGGCTTCGTCGTCCTCCGGCGACCTGGCCAGCGCGCGCGCATAGGCGGCCATCGCCTTTCCGTTCCAGCCCTTGGCGCGGTACTGGTTGGCAAGGCCCGTGAAGAACTTCGGGTCCGACACTTCGCCCTCGACGCTCTGCTCCATGAGCCGGATCGCGGGGTCGACGCGCCCGATCGACGCCAGACCGAAGCCCAGCAGGTAACGCGCGCGCGCGTCGAAATCGCGCTTCTCGTCGAAGCCGGAGATCGACGGCAAGGTCTTGGTCTGCAGCGACTGGATGCCCATGTCGTTGACCGTGGTCGTGTCCGCGTAGGTCGCGCGCGGCGCCAGGTATTCGACGACGGGACGGTTGTCCGTGTGGATGCCTTCGACGCCCGCGAGCATGTGCGAGAGATCGTCGCCGTCGAGGACGAAGGCCGCGAAGATCGAAAGCGGCTGCCAGAAGCCGATCTGGGCCAGATCGTCGTTGACGCCGGGGACCGAGGCGGCGCGCTGCTCGAGCCGCGCGAAGTCCCAGGGCGTCGGCGCGACCGTTCCGAGCAGGATCACGTCGCCGCGGTTGGGTCGCCAGAACGAGGTGTGCGGGAAGACGGAGCGAAAGGTCGCCACGATGAGCTTCATCTGCTCGGGCGGCAGCGAGTGCCCGTGAAACCACTGGACCATGACGCCGCCGGGCTTCAGGCGCGAGCGCGCGATCGAATAGAACTCGCGCGTGAAGAGGTTGCCCACGCCGGCCACCCAGACGTCGGACGGATCCGAGATGATCACGTCGTAGGTCTTCTTGCGCGCCAGCAGCGCATTGCGCCCGTCCGCTACGACGAAGCGCACGCGTGGATCGGCCAGGATGTCGCGGTTCTCCGGTGCGAAGAGCTTCGTCGCGTCGCGCGAGGCGTCCTCGATATCGAAGATGTCGATGGAGCGCACGGGGTAGCGCGCCACGGCGGCGGCCGAGACGCCGGTCCCCAGACCCAGCACGAACACGTCTCTGGGGTCGGGGTGAAGGAGCATCGGAAGATGGCCCAGCAGAAGCTGGTTCGCCATGTCGCCCGGGTCCGTCGAGGCGTCCGTCTTGCCGTTGGAGCGGTAGAAGCGGTACGGGCCCTGCCGATCGACGGACAGCGTGGTCGCGATGCCGTCCTTGTAGAAGAGGAGCTCTGAGCGTCCCTCGGCCGCGGCCAGGCCTTCCGAGGAGCCGTAGATCGCGGCGTAGAAGCCGGCACCCGCCGTCAGGTCGCCCTTCGGCCACGCCGGCAGCAGGAGCGCCGCCGGGAGCGCGACGCCCACGGTCGCGAGCCCCGCGCGCAGCCAGGCGGAGGCC
>JBASRI010000568.1:0-5569 GCA_049273755.1 Thermoanaerobaculia bacterium | reverse complement strand
CGCGGCGTCGGAGCCGCCCGCGCCCGCGCGGGGACCCGGGTGCAGAAGGCTCCAGACCGCGACCAGGGTCGTCAGAACCAGGGCCGCCGTGGCGTAGAGGGGCCAGAAGCTGGCGGTCGAGCGCGGGAGCCCGGGAGGAGGAATCTCGGCGTCCGGACGCGGGGCCTCGGCAGCCGGCGCCTCCGTCTCGCTCATCGCGCCGGTCGGATGTAGGTGCCGGTCTTGCCCTCGAGCGCTTCCGAGAGCGACTCCGCGCGCGTCACGAGGACCTCATGGCCTCCCGCCTCGACGAAGCGGATCGCGGCATCGATCTTGGGGCCCATGCTCCCGGGCGGAAACTGTCCCTCCGCGAGAAGCTTCTTCGCGGTCGGCACGTCGATCTCCGCCAGCAGCCCTTGCGTCGGCTTTCCGAAGTCCTTCGCGACGCGGTCCACTCCGGTCAGGATGATGAAGAGATTGGCCGACAGGGAGGCCGCGAGCATGGAAGCCGCGTAGTCCTTGTCGATGACGGCTTCGACCCCGCGGACCTCGCCGTCGTCGCTGACGACGACCGGCACGCCGCCGCCGCCGGCCGCGATGACGATGTGGCCGCGGTTGACGAGCGCGGCCGCGACCTCGACCCCGCGGACCGCCCGGGGCTTGGGCGACGCGACGACCTTGCGCCAGCCGCGGCCCGTGTCCTCGACCATGGTCCAACCCGCGGTCTTGCGGAGGACTTCCGCCCGCTCCTTCGAGAAGAACGGGCCGATCGGCTTGGAGGGTTTCAGGAACGCCGGGTCCGCGGCGTCGACCTCGACCTGCGTCAGGATCGTGACGACCTGCTTGCGGAAGCCCGCGCGCGGCAGCTCGTTGTCGAAGGCAAGCTCGAGGAGGAACCCCATCGAGCCCTCCGTCTGCGCGACGCAGAAATCGAGCGACTGGGGCGGGACCTCGTCCGCCGCCTCCTCGGCCTGGAGCAGGATGTTGCCGACTTGCGGGCCGTTGCCGTGCACCACGATCAGCTCGTATCCCTTGCCCAGAATCGGGAGCAGCTGGCGCACGGCCTCGCGCGCCCGCTCGAGTTGCTGGGCCGTCGTGCCGGAGTCCTCGGGCCGCAGAAGCGCGTTTCCCCCGAAGGCGACGACGGCGAGCGGCCGGACGAAAGAGAAGAAGGGAGTCGGGTTCATGAATCAGAACGCAGACCGCAGAAGGCAGCCGCAGAGGGCCCTTCCGCCCTCTGCCGTCCGCCGTCTGCTGTCTGCCGTCTGAGCCTCACGGCTTGAGGTCCTCCCTCACCAATGGCATCGTCATGCAGCGCGGGCCCCCGCGGGCCCGCGAGAGCTCGTGGGCCGCCAGCAGGACGGCGTACTTCTTGGACGGCTTCCAGAGCTCCAGCTCCTCCCGCCCGAGAAGGAGGTCGGCCTCGTCCACGACGGTGTAGCCGGCGCGGCCGAGCTCGGCGGCGGTGGCTTCGTTGCGGTCATAGAGCAGGATGACGCCCGGCGCCAGCGCGAAGGCGTTGGCCCCGTCGGTCCACTGTTCTCGCCGTTCGGCGATGGGATCGTCGCCGCCGCAGCGGATCGGTTTCAGGTCGAGCCTCTGCGTCTTCAGCGCCGAAAGAAGATCCTTCTCCGTCGTCCACGTGATCTCACGCTTGGTCAGGTCGCACTCGTAGACGTCGGCTTCCTCCGCACCGTCAGGCAGGATCATCGGCCCGTACACCAAGCACTCGTCCTGGGAGATCAGCGTGAAGACCGTGTCGAGGTGCATGAACGAGCGCTGCGGCGGGATCGCCACGACCAGGATCCGCTTGATCGGGGACTTCCGGCTCTTGAGGGCCTCCGCGAGGCGCTCGATCGTGGTTTTTTCGGTGCGCTCCGAGTACCCGATTGCCAGCAGGTCCTCGCGCAGCACGAGCACGTCGCCGCCCTCGAGCGTGGGCCGCATCCGCGCGTAGGACGACGGCCTCGCGTAGTCGGCTGAGAACTCCTGGAACCAGAAGTTTCCGCCGTCCTCGCGCGCGAACTTGGGGTGGAGCGACAAGACGTAGCCCGAAAGGAGGGGCTCCCGCAGCCGCGCCGCGGTCGCCATCGAGCCGCGGATCGCGCGCTCGCCGACGACCACGAGGGGGTCCCGCTGGAAGAAGTAGTTCGGGATGGGCGCAAGCGCGTAGAGCTCCGAGGCCTCTCGCGCCATTTCGGAGGCGGGTTTCTCGATACCCACGATGAGAGCCGCGGCCAGCTGCTCGGCCGTCAGTTCCCCCAGCCGGTAATCCATGTCGGGGCCCCACCCGAGGGTCTTACCCAGGTCGTCCAGGACCGCCCCGCGCTGCTCGGGCACCTGAAGGACGTCCTCGAGCAGGTCCTGAACCTCGAGCACCTCTTCGGCCACGAAGCCCAGGACCTGCTGGAACCGGCGATGCTCTTCCCGAGCCCGGTTGCCGTAGAGGATGTCATCGAAGAGGAGCTCCTCCATCATGGACGGCACCATCCGATCGATCTCGTGGCCCGGCAGGTGCACCAGCACCGACTTCAGCTTCCCGATCTCGGAGGTGACTCGAAGGCTCATGAAGAATCCCTGAGGGAGCGCGGGATTCTATCGGAGCGGCGCGAGGGCCGGGGTTCGGGAGTCGGGAATCGGGATTCGAAACCGAGCAATCCCCTTTCGGGCCAGTCGATTACCGATTTCCGGCTTCCGATTCCCGCCGTCAGGACGGGGGCAGAAGGGGGGCACCGGCGCGGTCGGTCGCGGCCTCGAGCTCTTCGTCGGCCTTCTCGGCGATTCCCTGGAGGCGGGTCGAAAATTTGTCGAAGGCCCTGGCCGTCTCGTCGAACTGCTTCTGAGCGTTGCCGAGGTGGCCGCCGAGCTTGCCGAGCGGCTCGCCGATGCGGTCGACGAGCCGGGCGAGATCCGCGAGGTTCTGGTGGACCTCCCGGGCGTTCTCCTGGAGCTCGAGGCCGCGCAGGCCCAGCGCAACGGTCGAGAGATACGCGTAGAGCAGGCGCGGAGAGACGGGGATCACACGCCTGGCGGAGGCATAGTCCGCGAGCGCCGCCTCCTCGCAGTCCGCGACGATCTCGGCGTAAACGGCCTCGGCCGGAATGTACATGAACGCGAAGTCGACGGTACCGCTCGCCGGACGGATGTACTTCTCGGCGATCGCGTCCACGTGCCTCTTGACGTCCCGGCAAAACTGCGCGCGGGCGCGCCGCTTTTCCCCCTCGTCCTCGACCTCATGCGTCCTCCGGAAGTTCTCCAGGGGGAACTTGCTGTCGATCGGCACGACCCGGTCCTGAACGAAGACCGCCGCGTCCACGACGACGCCATCCCCCAGGGGATGCTGCGCGGCCCAGCAATCGGAAGGCAGGACCTGCCCGAGCGCCTGCTCGAGGAACATCTCACCCAGGGTTCCCCGGAGCTTCGGCGGCTTGAGCAGATCCTCGAGGCGGGTGACGTCGCCGGCCAGCTTCTCGATCTTCTGCGAGGCTTCGTGCAACCGTCCCAGCTTCTCACCGAGCTCGCGCATCAGGTTGCCCGACTTGCCGAGGTGATCGACGACTGACTGTTGCCCGGCGACGAGCCGCTTCTCGACGCCCTCGACCCGCGTATCCACCGCCCGACGCAGCTCTTCGAACCGGCGGTCGACCGACTGGGACGCCTCCCGGGCACCGGCCGTCTCGGCGAGCAGACGGTCGATGCGCGCCGCCGAGTCTTTCGAGCGCGAGAGGAATACCAGGGTCCCTCCCGCCACGACGGCGAGCAGGAGAAGCGTCAGGCCGATGAGGACGGCGCTCGATCCCACAATCTCAGGATCCGGGGGGGCAAGGACAAATGATGTCCGGGCGGCGGAGGCTATTCGCGGCGGCCCCCGGACAGGAGCGCCACGACCGCCACGAAGAGGGCCGCTCCAATCACGGACCAGAGGAATGGGAAGGCGGGCCCGCTCCCGATCTTGATCGCCAGAAACTCCGGAAGCCCGACCTTACGAGCCAGCCAGGAGCCCAACATCGCCCCGATGAATCCGAGGACGACGGAAACCAGGCAGCCGCCGGTCGTACCCCCTGCGATCGCTCGCCCAATCCCGCCGGCCAGGGCCGCGATGACCAGGTAGAGCAGGAGGTCGATGAGCGAAAGCTCCATCCTTCGAGCATCTCACAGGACCGCGGCCTTGTCGCCCTGCCCGCCCGGGTGCGAGAATGACTCGGAGGCGCACGTGGAAGGACCGACCGGCCCCCCCAAGAAGAAGCCCCGGGAAGACCGGGAGATCGACTACCTCATGTGCTCCCAGTGCGGGACGCCCTGCTACGTCTTCGAGATGAACGGCAGCCGCATCCTGGAGGCGACCTGCCTCGTTTGCGGCAACGACGAAGTCAGCATGTTCAACGTCGGCGAAGAAGCCGGGGCGGATGAAGACTGACGCGTACGTCAATCCTCTGACCGAGCGCTACGCGTCGGCGGAGATGTCCGCCCTCTTCTCCCCGCAGTTCAAGTTCGAGACCTGGCGCAAACTCTGGCTCTGGCTGGCCGAGGAGGAGCGCCGTCTCGGCCTCCCCGTGTCCGAGGAGGCGCTGGCGCAAATGCGGCAGCACCTGTCCGACATCGACTTCGAGGCCGCCGCGGTCGAGGAGGAGCGAACGCGCCACGACGTGATGGCGCACGTCCGGGTCTTCGGAACGGCCGCCCCGGCGGCCCGGGGCATCATCCACTGGGGCGCGACCTCCGCCTACGTCACCGACAACGCCGACCTGATCCAGATGCGGGAGGGGCTGGAGTTCGTCGAGCGGCGCCTGGTGGCGGTCCTGCGGAAGCTCCGCGACTTCGCGCTCGCCCACCGCGACCTGCCGGCGCTGGCCTACACCCATTTCCAGCCGGCGCAGCCCACCACCGTCGGCAAGCGCGCCGCGCTCTGGGCCGCGGACCTCCTGATGGACCTCGAGCAGGTCCGCGCCGCTCGCGCCGGGCTGCGGTTCCTCGGCGCCAAGGGCGCCACCGGGACCCAGGCCTCCTTTCTCCTCCTCTTCGACGGGGACGCGGCCAGGGTCGAGGAGCTCGACGCCGCGCTCGCTCGGCGCGCGGGTTTCGAGCGGCGTCAGCGAGTCTCGGGCCAGACCTATTCGCGCAAGCAAGACGACGCCGTCGTCCACGCGCTCTCGGGCCTGGCGCAGTCGGCGCACAAGATCGGCACCGACCTGCGTCTGCTCCAGCACGAAGGCGAGCTCGAGGAGCCGTTCGAGAGCGGCCAGGTCGGATCCTCGGCCATGCCGCACAAGCGAAACCCCATGCGGGCCGAGCGGATCTGCTCGCTCGCCCGCCACGTCATCGCTCTCTCGCTCGACACGGCGATGACGGCCGCGACGCAGTGGCTCGAGCGCACGCTCGACGATTCCGCCAACAAGCGCATCGCCGTGCCCGAGGCGTTCCTGGCGTCGGACGCGATCCTCATTCTCCTCGAGAACGTCCTGGGCGGCCTCGTCGTCCATCCCGAGGTCTCCCGCCGGCGACTGGAGGCCGAGATCCCGTTCCTCGCGACCGAGAACGTGATGGTAGAGGCCGTGCGGCGCGGCGGAGACCGCCAGGAGCTGCATGAGCG
>JBASRI010000565.1:0-10226 GCA_049273755.1 Thermoanaerobaculia bacterium | reverse complement strand
GTCGAGCGCGCCGGCGGGCTCGGACGTCGCCGGCGGCGCCCATGGCACAACGACGACCGCCCTGGCGGCGTTTGGCTCGACGGACGGAGGGGCGGGCACGCTCGTCACCAACGTCACTCCCGACCAGATCCCGGGCGCGGGGTCCGGGGCGGAATGCCTGCCCACGCCGACGCCGACCGCGACACCTTCCGCCACTCCTTCTGCGACGCCCACGTCCACCTTCACTCCCAGCATCACTCCCTCGAACACTCCCACCGCGACGTTCACACCGAGCGTCACGCCGACCAACACGCCGTCGCTGACTCCAACGCCGACGCCCACGGCGACGTTCACGGCGAGTCAGACGCCGACCTTCACGCCTTCGCTGACTCCGTCGCCGACCCCAACCGCGACGTTCACCCCGAGCAACACGCCCAGCAACACGCCTTCCAACACCCCGACCAACACTTTCACACCCAGCCGCACACCCTCGAACACCCCGACCGACACGCCGACGCCCACGGCGACGTTCACCCAGAGCAATACGCCCAGCAATACCCCTTCGAACACGCCGACCAACACGTTCACGCCGAGCCGGACACCCTCGAACACACCGACCGACACGCCGACGCCCACGGCGACGTTCACCCAGAGCAATACGCCCAGCAATACCCCTTCGAACACGCCCACCAACACGTTCACGCCAAGCCGCACACCGTCGAACACTCCGACCGATACGCCGACGCCGACGGCGACGTTTACAGCGAGCAATACGCCGAGCAATACCCCTTCCAACACGCCGACCAACACGTTCACGCCCAGCCCCACACCCTCGAACACGCCGACAGATACGGCGACGCCGACCTTCACGCCCAGTCAGACGCCGACGTTCACGCCCTCCCTGACCCCCACGAACACGCCGACGGCGACCTTCACGCCAAGCAACACTCCCTCGAACACTGCGACCAACACGTTCACACCGAGCCGAACCCCGTCGAACACTCCCACCGACACGCCCACGGCGACGTTCACCCCGAGTCAAACGCCGACGTTCACCCCGTCACTGACTCCCTCGCCGACACCGACCGCCACGTTTACGCCCAGCGACACGCCGACCAACACGCCGACCAACACGTTCACGCCGAGCCGCACGCCCTCGAACACTCCGACTGACACTCCGACGCCCACGGCGACCTTCACGCCGAGTCAGACGCCCACGTTCACGCCCTCGCTGACACCCACGAACACGTCGACGGCGACGTTCACGCCGAGCAACACGCCCACCAACACGTTCACGCCGAGCCGCACGCCGTCGAACACTCCGACCGACACTCCGACGCCCACGGCGACCTCCACGCCCAGTCAGACGCCCACGTTCACGCCTTCGCTGACACTGACGAACACGCCGACGGCGACGTTCACGCCAAGCAACACGCCGTCAAACACGCCCACGGTGACGCCGAGCATCACGCCGACGAACACTCCGTCTCGAACGGCCACGTTCACGCCGTCTCAGACGGCGACGTTCACGCCGTCCAACTCGCCGACGTTGACCTCGACTTCGAGCCCCACCCCGAGCTCGACGCCGAGCCGAACGCCGACCAACACCTCGACGGCGACCCGGACGCCCACGACGACAACCACGATCACGCCGACGGCCACGGTGACGCCTACGCCGACGCCTGCCGGTCCGAGCGCCGATCTTTCGATCCAGAAGGTCTCCTCGCCCAACCCCGTCCAGGCCGGACAGATCCTGGTCCACTCGATCACCGTCGCCAACGCGGGCCCGTCCACGGCGCTCGGCGTCACCGTGACCGACCCGCTCCCGCCGGGCACGACGTTCGTGTCCTGCGCTCCGAGCCAGGGCACCTGCACCGGCCCGCCCGTGGGGACCAATGGAACTGTCGTCGCCTCCCTGGGCACGATCCTCGCGGGCAGTGGAGCGACGCTGACGATCCGGACGACCGTCGTGACGGCTTCGGGCATGATCCGGAACACCGCCACGGTGACTTCTACGACGCCGGACCCCAATCCGGACAACAACAGCGCCTCGGACGTCGTGGTCTCGGGCTCCACGATCCCGACCCTTTCGGCGCCCATGCTCACCCTGCTCGCCCTCGCGCTCGCGGCGATCGGCTTCGCCCTCCTGCGCCGCACGTCGCCTTTCTGATTCCGAAATAGAATCGGGCGCCGAGAGGCTCCGCACACCGTGTTTTCATCCGCCGACACCAAGTTCGTCATCCTGGCTTTTTCGTCGCTCTTCTCAGTCATCAACCCGATCGAGGCGGCGCCGATCTTCGTGTCGATGACGCAGGCTGCTCCGCAGGAGCGGCGAAAGATGGCGATCCGGGCCTGCCTGGCGGCGGCCCTGATCCTCGCGCTGTTCGCGCTGACGGGGGGCGCGATCTTCTCCTTCTTCGGAATCACGCTGCCGGCCTTCCAGATCGCCGGAGGCATCCTGTTTACGAGCATGGGTCTCGCGACGCTGCGCGACGACGACCGCTCGGACCGCGTCGAGCAGGCCGACACGCTCCCGACGCGCGACCCGTCAATCGTGCCGCTCGGCATGCCCCTCATCGCGGGACCCGGCGCGATCTCCACGGTCATGGTCCTCGTCGGGCAGGCACGTGACGGCGGTCACAGGGCCGCGCTCGCCATCGCGATCGCCGCCAACATCGTGCTGACCCTGGTGATCCTGTTGGCCGCGCCCGCGATCGTGACCCGCATCGGCGAGACCGGCCAGCGGATCATTTCGAAGATCATGGGCCTGATCACGACCGTGATCGGCGTCCAGTTCGTGCTGAACGGCGTCGAAAGCGTCGCCCTCTCGGTCCTCAGGGCGGTCCGGACCTGAGCCCAAACGAGACGAAAAACCTGTCCTCTGATGTCGTTTCGGACACATCAAGGACAGGAGACGTAAAGCGCTGACAACGCTATAATTAAACAACTCGATGAGCGTACCGGTTCGGGCACTCCTTGTGGAGGACTCTGCGTCCAACGCGGCGCTTCTGTTGGAAGAACTACGGCGCGGCGGCTTCGAACCGGCCCTCGAGCGCGTGACCACGCGTGAAGATCTCGAACGCGCGCTGGCCGGCGCGACGTGGGACGTCGTTCTCTCGGACCTGACCGCGGCGGGACTCGGCGCTTTCGATGCGCTCGCGATCCTGAAGGAGCGCGACATCGACATTCCGTTCCTCATCGTGTCCGACACGCTCGGCGAGGAGACCGCGATCCGCGCGATGAAGGCGGGCGCTCAAAACTGCATTCCGCGCGCGAGCCTCGTGCGCCTCTGCCCGATCCTGGAACGGGAGTTGCGCGAAGCGCAGATCCGCCGCGAGCGACGCCTCGCGCAGAAGGCGCTGACCGAGAGCGAGTTGCGCTTCCGCTCGCTCGCGGAGTCCGCGCCCGACGCGATCCTGGCCGTCGATGCGGTGGGCACGCTCCTCTTCGCCAACCGCGCGGCGGGCGCCCTGTTCGGCTATCCGGTCGCCGCGCTGATTGGCCAGGCCGTCACGTCGCTCGTGCCCGATTACCGCCCGCGGCGGCCGAAGGAACCCGGGAGCCCGCGGCCCCGTTTCGCCGCCGCCGGCCGCCATGCCGACGGACGCACGCTTCCCCTGGAGCTGTCCTTCGGCGAGCTCGTACGAGACGGCAAGCGGCTGACCACCGTCTTCGCGAGAGACCTCTCCGAACAAACCCGCGCCGAGGGAGCCCTCCGCGACTCCGAGGAGCGGTTCCGGCACGCGGCCATGCTCTCGAGCGACCTAATCCACGAGTGCGACCGTCAGAACAACCGGATCGAGTGGTTCGGCGACGTCGACCGCATTCTCGGTTACGCCAACGGCGAGTTCCCGCGGACCGTCGAAGCCTGGCAGAAGGCGATTCACCCCGAGGACCAGGCCCGCGTCGCCGCCGCCGTGGCCACGCACTGGGAGACGGGCGCGCCGTTCTTCGAGGAGTACCGCGTCGTGCGGCGAGACGGGACGATACTCCACTGGCATCACTCCGGAACGCTGCTGCCCGGGACGGGCGGACAGCCCTCCCGCTGCATCGGGACCGTGACGGACGTCAGCGGCCGCCGCCAGATCGAGGAGGCGCTGCGCCTCTCTGAGCAGCGTTACCGCACGCTCTTCGAGCGGAACCTCGCCGGCGTCTACCGCTCGACCCTGGAGGGCCGGATCCTGGACTGCAACGAGTCCTTCGCCCGCATCTTCGGCTACGCCTCGCGCGAAGAGGTCTTGCGGCAGGCGGCCTGGGACTTCTACGAGAAGCCGGAGGACCGCCGGGCGGCGCTGGCGAAGCTCCTCGAGCGCCAAAGCCTGACCAACTACGAGCTCTGCCTCAAGCGCAAGGACGGCAGCCTCGTCTGGGTCCTCGAAAGCGAGAATCTCCTGGAGGGTCCGGACGGGAGGCTGTCCGTGATCGAGGGCACGACGATCGACATCACGGAAAGAAAGCGCGCGGAGGAGCAGGTCAAGCATCTCGCGTTCCACGACCCGCTCACCAACTTGCCGAACCGGCTCCTCTTCAACGACCGCCTGACGCTGGCGGTGGCGCAGGCGCACCGGCACAACCACAAGCTCGCCGTGTTGTTCCTCGACCTCGACCGTTTCAAGGTCATCAACGACTCGCTCGGCCACTCCGTCGGCGACGAGTTGCTGCGTCAGGTCGCCGAGCGGATCCAGGAGTACGTCCGCGAGGGCGACACCGTGGCGCGCCTGGGGGGCGACGAGTTCACGTTGCTGGTGCCCGGAATCAACGTCGAGGAGGACGCCGCCAAGATCGCCAGGAAGGTTTGCGACGCGATCCATACCCCCTTCTGGATCGACGGCCGGGAGCTCTTCGTGACGACGAGCATGGGCGTGGCCGTGTACCCTTCCGACGGGCACGACGCCGAGACGCTCGTCCGCAACGCGGACTCCGCCATGTACCGGGCCAAGGAGCAGGGGCGCGACAACTATCAGCTCTACACGCCTGCGATGAACGCCAAGGCAATCGAGCGGCTGTCGCTCGAGAGCCGCCTCCGGCAGGCCGTCGCCAACGACGAGCTCGAGCTGCACTTCCAGCCGTTCTTCGACTTGAAGACGGCAGAGATCCTGGGCGCCGAGGCGCTGCTCCGGTGGCGCCACCCCGAGTTCGGCTTGATTCCCCCGGGCGAGTTCATCCCGATCGCCGAGCTCTCGGGCCTGATCGTCCCGATCGGCGAGTGGGTCCTGCGAACCGCCTGCGCCGAAGCGCGCAAGTGGCACCAGAAGGGCTTCCACGAGCTCACGGTCTCCGTCAACCTCTCCAGCCGCCAGTTCCAGCAGGCGGACCTCGTCAGCCAGGTCACGTCGGCCCTCGCCGAGACGGGACTCGAGGCCGACAAGCTGGACCTCGAGATCACCGAGTCCAATGCGATGCAGAACGCCGAGCACTCGATCAATACTCTCTGGGGACTCAAGAAGCAGGGCGTGCGCATCTCGATGGACGACTTCGGAACCGGCTATTCGTCGTTGAACTACCTGAAGCGTTTCCCCATCGACCGGATCAAGCTCGACCAGTCGTTCGTCCGGGACCTGCCGGCCGACAAGGACGACGCCGCGATCGCGATGGCCGTCATCGCGATGGGACGCAGCCTCGAGCTCGTGGTCATCGCCGAGGGCGTCGAGACCGAGGAGCAGTTGGCATTTCTGCAGGGCCACAATTGCGACCAGCTCCAGGGTTTCCTCCTCTCGCGTCCCCTGCCGCCCGAGGCCTTCGACGCATTCCTGAAGAAGAGCCAGGCGCCCGGCGCGCGCGAGGAGCGCTTCCGCTTCGCCCGCACGCATTGATTCGGGCGTCTCGGGTCCGGGGATTCAAAATCGGGTACCATGCGCGGCCATGAGTTCCGTTGCGCCCCGTCCGGTCGCCGCACCGGCGGACCTGAAGTCGATCTTCACGCCCGCGACCGGTCGTGAGCGCGCCGCGAACTTCGAGTCCTACTGGGCCTTCACGCGAGGCCGTGACGGCGAGATCCTCGAGGCGGACAAGGACCTGACGCGGAAACGCGAGATCCTGGCCGGCTTCCACGCCACCCCCGTGCGCTCCAAGAAGCCACTTCCCGATCCGGAGCGCTTCTACCGCAATTACGTCGAGCTCAAGGACGACCCCCGCACCTTCGACCGCAAGACGCTGCTGCTGACCTTCCTTTACAAGTTCGCGCGGCACGAATGGGCCGGCATCTCCTGCGCCTGGGACGCCACACCGTCGATCACCCTCGCGACGCGGACCACGCACCGCATCAGCCGGTACCACCTCTGCGAGGAGTTCAGCCACGTCCGCCTGTTCCACGAGATGTTCCGGACCTTCCATCTCGACCGCGTCGAGTGGGTCCCTCCCGGCAACGGAATGCGCCGCATGTACGCCGTCTTTTCGCGCTTCCCCGGCGTGCTCATGAATCCGCCCGCCTTCGTCAGCGAGTTGATGGGCCTGACCCTGTATCTGCACATCGACGCCGTCCTGGACGACTTCCTGGGCGACGAGCCTGAAGCGCGGGACCGCGTTCGGGCGTTGCTGCGCGAGATCATGACCGACGAAATGGCCCACGTCGGCCAGCGCCGCAACTTCATCGGCCCGGTGGGCATCCACGCGGCCAGGGCCATGGTCGGCCCGATGTTCCGCGGCTTCTACCGGGACCTGCCCGAGGCGAAGCTCCTCTTCGACATCGACCGGATGGTGGAGGAGGCGAAGGCGTTCCGATACACGACCATGCCGCCCGAGGTCATCGCGAAAAGTTGGGTGCCGTCGTACTGCCGCGGCTGAAGCGTCGTAGGGGCGGCCCTTGCGGCCGCCGGGGCGGGGACAGCCGTCCACCGAAGGAAGGCCAGCAGCCATAGGCAGCGCCGGCCACCATGGCCGGCGCCCACCCCCTGGCCCCTACAGCCTCTTGTTCATTCGAAGGCCGTCGCGGCCGGCGCCGTAGTAGTCCGGCAGCGTGCGCGCCTTCCGGAACCCCATTCGCTCGTAGAAGCGGATCGCGTCCGTGTTGCGGACGTCGACCTCCAGACGCACGCCTCTCGCTCCTGCCTCGGTCATCCGCGACGTCAGCGCGGCGAGCAGGCGCCGTCCCAGGCCCCGGCGCCTCTCGTTTCCGGCGATGTCGATCGTGATCACGTGCCCGCGCCTCCCCGCGACGTCGCCGATGGCGAAGGCCGCCAACCCTTCCTCGCCTTCGGCCACGAGCCCGATCGCTGCGCCGCGGGACAGGAAAGAGCAGATCTGCCCCCGTGTGTATGCGATCCCGGGCTCGAAACAGGTCTGGTCGAGCCGATACGCGGCTTCGAGGTCGTCCGGCCGGAAGTCGCGAATGAGGAGGTCCGTCACGGTCGGCGCCGTCACCGCCTTCGCATCTCCCGATCGGCCTCCCGCTTCAGGTCCCGGTCCCGGATCGCGTCGCGTTTGTCGTGGAGCTTCTTGCCCTTGACCAGGGCGATCTCCGCCTTGGCCCTTGAACCCTTGAAGTACAGCGACAGGGGCACGCAGGAGACGCCCCGGGTGGCGACGGCCCCGGCCCACCGGTCGAGCTCGCGCCGGTGCAAGAGCAGCTTGCGGTCGCGCTCGGGCAGGTGATTGGTCCACGAGCCGGAGGCGTACGGTGAAATATGCGCCCCCACCAGGTAGGCCTCGCCGTTGCGGAACTGAACGTAGGAGTCCTTCAGCTGGGCGCGGCCGTCCCGCAGCGACTTGACCTCGGTCCCCGTCAGGACCAGGCCGACCTCGATCCGGTCGTCGATGAAGTAGTCGTGGAAGGCCTTGCGGTTGGCCGCCACCGGGCGGATCGAGTCGGCTGGTGGCCGTGCGCTCTGCGGCTTCATGGCTCCTCCGCGAGTCTAACCCGCCCCTCGGCGCGTCCCTCATGTGGCTGGGAAGCCACGATGCTGTGCAACTTTCGCCACTCGGCGGTTCTTGACTAGAATCGCACGGTTTATGCTAAGCTTCTCAGGCATAAGGGGATAGACCAGAACGTCACTCGACCCCTGAAATTGGCACTGTTACTGCGAAGGATCGCGCTGCGTAGACGAGGCATGAGACAGCAGGCAACTCTTCGAACTACGGTTTCCATCGAGGGAGTTGGGCTTCATTCGGGCCACCCGGTCCGCGCCCACTTCCGTCCGGCTCCCGCCAACCACGGGCTGGTTTTCCTGCGATTGGAGCACTCCGGCTCGCCGATTCCGGCACGCCTGGAGTCGGCCGCCACTTTCGACTACGCCACGACATTGAAGCGCGGCGACGTCTCGATCGGAACGGTCGAGCACGTCCTCGCGGCGGCGGCCGGTGTGGGCCTCGACAACTGTTTGATCGAGATCGAGGGCCCCGAAGTCCCGATCCTGGACGGCTCGAGCCTCCCCTTCGTCCGCCTCTTCCATGCCGCCGGCTTCGAGCGGCAGGACGCGCTCGCCACGCCGTTGACACTGATGCGGCCCGTCGAGGTAACGTGCGAGGACCGGAGCGTGGTCTACGTGCCGGACGGCCCGGGCTTGACCATCACGTACGAGATCGACTTTCCGCACCCGATCGTCGGGCGCCAGGAGATGACCTTCTCGCTCCGGCCCGAGGACTTCGCATCGCGCATAGCCCCCGCGCGCACCTTCGGCTTCGCGCGGGACGTCGAAGAGCTCCGCGCGCGCGGGCTCGCCCGCGGCGGCAGCCTCCACAACGCTGTCGTTCTCGACGACACGGGGATCCTCTCCGGCCCCCTGCGTTTCCGGGACGAGTTCGTCCGCCACAAGGTCTTGGACCTGATCGGCGATCTGGCCCTGCTCGGCCAACCGCTGCAGGGCCGGATCCATGCCCGCAAGGCCGGGCACGCGCTCCACATCGAGTTCGCGCGCGCCCTCCATGCCGCCTTCTCGAGCCCCGCCTCCGGCTCGGTGGAGTCGGAGCCGGAGGATTCGCGGGCCTCCGGCACGCGCCCCTGAGCCTCGGACCATCCGAGGACTCACTCCCCTCCTGTCATCCCGAGCGCAGCGAGATAGCCGACCACCGAAGGCAGGCCCTCCGCAGTAGGCAACGCCGGGCGACGCCCGGCGTTCATCCCTTCGAGCCAAACCGTGACTTTCAAAGGGATCCCTCGTCGCTCCGCTCCTCGGGATGACAAAGGAGGATCTCCATCCCGATAGAATCCCGACCGGATGCGCCTCCGGAAGGGTATCGCCGTCTCTTTTCTCGTGCTCCTTGCGGGCGGCGCCCCGGGGATTGGCGCCCCGGCTGAGCTTCCGGTCCCCAGGATCAGCGTCCTGAACATCGAGCCCCGCGGCCCCGACATCCTCATCAAGAAGTTCCACCTCGAGGGGGCGTTGAACCCGGAGCTGGCCCGCAAGATCGAGGCCGGCCTGGAGACCACGATCCGCTACGACATCCGTCTCTATCGCCAGTACCGCTGGTGGTTCGACTCCTTCCAGGACGCGCGCACCTACCGCGTGGCCGTGACCTTTGACCCGGTGACGCGGGAGTACGTCGTGGACGAGACGATGGACTCGCGGCCCCTGCGGCGCTCGACCACCCGCGACTTCGACGCCGTGGCGCGGACGCTGGCGGACGGTGAGAATCTCCTGATCTTCCGCGTGGGCGAGGGCAAGCCTCGGCGCAACCTCTACGTCTCGATGCGGGCCACCTTCGACTCGACGTATCTCTTCGCGTTCATCCCCGTCGACACGCGCACGGGCTGGAAAAAGTCGCGCAAGTTCAACATTCCGGAAACCCCCAATGAGAATCCGGGACGAGACCCAAAAGCGCCGTAGAGACAACCGGCTCGTCACCGGCCTGGCGCTCCTGGTCCTGATCGTCTGGTCCGCGGTCCGGGTCCTGGAGGAGCGCGCCTCCGAAGAGACCGCCTCGGTCACGCGAGGCCTGCTTCTCTTCGTCCTCTCCTACATCAACGTCACGCTCATCGCGGCCGTCCTTTTCGTGCTCTGCCGGACGCTCTTGAAACTCTGGCTGGAGCGGCGTCGCGGCGCGCTCGGGTCGCAGTTCAAGACCAAGCTTCTCGTCACGTACATCGGGCTGACAGCGATCCCCATCGGCTTGCTCTTCTTCACCGCCACGGGTCTCATCGAGCGCTCGATCGACCGGTGGTTCTCGACGCCGGTCCGGGAGGTCGTCGGGCGCGCCCGGGCGGTCGAGGACATGGCCGAGAAGCGCATCGGCGACGAAGCCCTCGAGGACGCGCGGGCCCTTGCCGGGATGGCCGGCCCGGTCTCGCAAGAGGCGTTGGAACGGTTTCGGCG
>JBASRI010000300.1:0-13119 GCA_049273755.1 Thermoanaerobaculia bacterium | reverse complement strand
GCACCGGCGCGCCCGTGAGGTCGCCCGCGGCCTCGCGGAGCTGGAGCCGGGTATCCAGCTCATCCTCACGTCGCCGTTCGAGCGGGCGCGCCAGACGGCCGAGCCCGTCGCGCGGGCGCTGCGGCTTTCGGGCAGGGTCCGGGAGACGCAGACCCTCGAGCCTTCGAGCGATCCGGAAGAGGTCCTCGACGAGATCCGCTCCGAGAAGGTCGAAGCGATCCTGCTCGTCGGCCACGAGCCGCACCTGGGCGCCCTCCTCGGCCGGCTGGTCTCCGGCCGGGCGGGTCTCGAGATCCCGATCCGCAAGGCGGCGGTGGCGCGCCTGTCCTGGACCGGCTCGGGGCCGGCGACCCTGCGGGCGCTGCTTCCCTCCAAGATCCTGGCCCGTCTCGGATCCGCCTCGGACTAGGCGGCGCTGGTCCGGCCTCCCCGGAGGGAATCCGGTAGAATCCGCCCGCGTCGACAACCGTCGATGTTTCAGGGAGGAGGAGCGGCATGGGAAAGGTCGGTCTCGGGTGTCTCGTAGTCCTTCTTGCGATCGTCGTGATCGCCGCCATTTCCTTCGCGGGCACGTACAACAAGCTGGTGACCCTGGGTCAGGACGTCGACCGGTCGTGGGCCGAGGTCGAGAATCAATACCAGCGGCGGGCGGACCTCATCCCGAACCTCGTCGCCACGGTTCAGGGCGCGGCGACCTTCGAGAAGGGAACCCTCCAGGCCGTCACCGAAGCGCGCGCGTCGGTGGGCCGGGCGACCATCACGCCGGGTCAGGCACCGACCGACCCCGCGGCCCTGGCCCGCTTCCAGGCGGCGCAGGACCAGCTCGGCGCCGCGTTGCAGAGGCTCCTCGTCGTTGCCGAGCGGTATCCGGAGCTCAAGGCGAACCAGAACTTCCGCGATCTCCAGGCCCAACTCGAAGGGACGGAGAATCGCATCACCGTCGCGCGTCAGCGATTCAACGAAACGGCGCAGTCGTACAACACGGTGCTCAAGAAGTTCCCCACGAACCTGATGGCCGGACTGCTGGGCTTCAAGGAGCGGCCGTACTTCAAGGCGACGACGCCCGGGGCGGAGCAGGCGCCGAAGGTCCAGTTCAACTTCAACAACCCCGCGCCGACAGCGGCGCCCGCGAAGTAGCCAGACGGCAGACCCCAGACGGCAGACGGCGGACGTGAGGCCCGGCGCGAGCCGCCTCGGGCGGCTGGTCGTCCTCGTCGCGCTGCTCGCAGCGGCGCTCGCCGCCGCCCTGCGCGCCGACCGCTACGACGCGCTCATCCCGGAGAGGCCCCAGCGGTACGTGACGGACCGCGCCGGAATTCTGCGCCCAGGCCAGGCCGAGGCCCTCAACGCGAAGCTCGAGCAGTTCGAGAAGGACACGTCCAACCAGATCCTCGTCTGGATCGACAAGAAGGTGCCCGAGGGCTTCACACTCGAGGACTTCACCGTGCGGGCCGCGCAGAAGTGGGGTGTCGGCCGGAAGAAGGAAGACAACGGTGCGGTCCTCTTCGTGTTTCCCGAGGACAGGAAAGTCCGCATCGAGGTCGGGTACGGCCTGGAGGGCGCGATCCCGGACGTCACAGCCAAGCGCATCATCGAGGAGCAGATCCTGCCTCGATTTCGCTCGGGGGACATGGCCGGCGGCGTGGAAGCGGGCGCCGAGGCGCTGATGGCCGCGGCCCGCGGGGAGTACAAAGGCACCGGCAGGACGGTGGACGAGAGCCGGCACCGCGCGAAGCGAGGATCTTCGGGCTGCCTGACCTGGCTCCTCATCTCCGGCATCTTCGTGCTGCCGTGGCTGCTGCGCCGCAAGGCCTTTCGCACGCACGGGGGTCGTGGCTGGTGGGTGGGCCCCTGGTGGGGCGGAGGGCTCGGCGGGGGAGGATTCGGTGGCGGCTTCGGCGGAGGGGGAGGCTTCGGCGGAGGTGGCTTCTCGGGCGGAGGCGGATCCTTCGGCGGGGGCGGCGCTTCCGGGAGTTGGTGAGATGAGTCGCTTCGGGCATTTCGAATCGGACCGCATCGTGGCCGCGATCGCGGCCGCCGAGAAGAGCACCTCGGGCGAGATCCGCGTCCACGTTACGCGGCGCGTTCCCGACGATCTCGAGGCGCGGGCGAAGCGGCGGTTTCATCTGCTCGGCATGACCAACACGAAGCATCGCAACGGCGTCCTCATCTACGTCGCGCCGCGCGCCCGCAAGTTCCGAGTGCTCGGCGACACGGGCATCCACGAGAAGATGGGGGACACATTCTGGTCGGCCGTCGCCGCGGAAATGGAAGAGCGCTTTCGCAAGGGAGAGTTCACAGAGGGTGTGATCGCCGCCGTCCAGCGCGTCGGGGAGGCCCTGGCGACGCACTTCCCGCCACGGCCCAACGACGTCAACGAGCTGCCGGACCCCATCGACCGCGAGTGACGGATCGCGTTCGCGCCTCGGCGTGCGTACCCGTGGTGGCGTCCCCCGGCGCTGCGCGGCCAACTCCTTGATTCTTCGAGGGCTTGACTTTCCTCCGAAAACCCTTATCATTCGCGGGCTTTATGTACGCCATCGTCCGCTCCGGCGGGAAACAGCTGAAGGTCGCCGCGGGTGATGTCGTCCGGATCGAGAAGCCGGCCGGTGAGACGATCGCAAAGGGCGAGACGCTCGCGCTCTCGGGCGCAAGCGTCATTCTCGTCTCGGGCGACCAGGGCGTGCGCACCGGCGCCGACGCCTTGAAGGGCGTGAAGGTCCAGGCGAAGGTCCTCGGCCCGGTACGGACCCGCAAGGTGCTCGTCTTCAAGAAGAAGCGCACCAAGCAGTATCGCCGCACCAAAGGCCACCGCCAGACGATGATCGAAGTCCGCATCGAAGCGATCGAAGGCTAGAAGGACACTCCATGGCACACAAGAAAGGTCAGGGCTCTTCCCGCAACGGGCGCGACTCGAACTCCCAGCGCCTCGGCGTGAAGGCCTTTGGCGGACAGAACGTTTCCGGGGGGACCATTCTCGTGCGGCAGCGGGGCACCAAGTTCTTTCCGGGCGTCAACGTCGGCCGCGGGAAAGACGACACTCTCTTCGCGAAGGTCGCCGGGGTGGTGCGCTTCAAGGACAAGGGACGCCTGGGCCGCACGATCTCGATCGAGCTGACCACTTCCACTTCCTAGCGCACCGTAGGGGCGGCCTTGCGGCCGCCTGTGGGCGGGGACGAGCCCGGCCCTACGCCCTCCAATTTATGTTCATCGACACCGCCGAGATCTACGTCAAGGGCGGCGACGGCGGCAACGGCTGCGTCGCGTTCCGACGCGAGAAGTTCGTCGCGAAGGGCGGGCCCTCCGGCGGCGACGGCGGCCACGGCGGGTCGGTCTGGGCCGTCGCCGATCCGGCGTACAACACGCTGTACCACCTGCGCCACCAGAACTCCTACCGCGCCGGCCGGGGCGAGCACGGCATGGGCTCTAACCGCCACGGCAAGGCGGGGGAGGATGTCGAGGTGCGGCTGCCGCTGGGCTCCGTTCTCACGGACGCCGAGAGCGGCGAGCAGATGGCCGACTTGGTCACCGCCGGAGAGCGGGTCCTCCTGGTCAAGGGCGGCAACGGTGGCTGGGGCAACCAGCACTTCGCCACGCCTACGCGGCAGGCGCCGCGCTTCGCCAAGCCGGGGCTCCCTGGCGAGGAGCGGCGGCTCTCGGTCGAGCTCAAGCTGCTCGCGGACGTCGCGATCATCGGGTTTCCCAACGCCGGAAAGTCCACGCTCATCTCGGCCATCTCGGCGGCGAAACCCAAGATCGCGGACTATCCATTCACGACGCTCGTGCCGCACCTGGGTGTCGTGACCTCGCACAACGACCGCCGCACGCTCGTCGTCGCGGACATCCCCGGCTTGATCGAGGGCGCCCACCTGGGCGCGGGTCTCGGCATCCGATTCCTCAAGCACGTCGAGCGGTGCCGGCTGCTCTGTCACCTGGTCGACGCATCGGCCGCGGGCGACGCGGAGAAAGACGTCGCGACCATCGAGGAGGAGCTCGCCCGGTTCTCACCGGAGGTCGCCAAGCGGCCGCGCCTCCTCGTCGCGTCGAAGAGCGACGCCGTTTCGAGCCCGGAGCGTCTGGCCTCGATCCGCTCCGCGGCCGAGCGGCGCGCTCTGCCGTTCTTCGAGATCTCCGCGGCGACACACGCCGGCCTCCCGGAGTTGGTTGCGCACCTTTTTCACGAAGTGTCGGCCTAGGACTACACTTTCCCATGCGCATCGGCGTTTTCGGCGGCACGTTCGACCCCGTTCACAACGGGCACGTGTTGCCCGTCGAAGCCGCGGCCATGAAGTTCCAGCTCCGGCGCGTCCTGTACGTCCCTGCCCGCCTCTCGCCCCACAAGGCGGCGCCGCCGACGGACGCGCGCCACCGCGTCGCCATGCTGGCGCTGGCGATCCAGGGACGGCCGGACTGGTCCATCGACCTCGAGGAGCTGGATCGGGAGCCGCCCTCGTACACGATCGATACGCTCCGCGCGATCCAGGCCCGCCATCCGGGCGACGAGCTCTGGCTTCTCATGGGGACCGAGATCCTCGCCGACTTCGCGCGCTGGCGCGAGCCTGAAGAGATCCTGAAGATCGCCCGCGTCGCGGCCTTCGAGCGAGAGCCCTTCGCGGGAGCGGCCGTGAAGATCCCCGAGGTGCCGGGGCTGGCCGATCGGCTGTCCGTTTTCGACGCCGGATCGGTTAGAATCTCCGCGACGGACCTCCGGAAGGACCTCGCGGCGGGAAAGAGCCTCGCAGGCCGGGTTCCGGGGCCGGTCGCGGAGTACGTTACGAAGCAGGGCCTCTACAAGCCGGAGACGCCGAAGCGTTGAAAACCGGCTTTTCCTCCCAGGACAAGGTCCGAGAAGGGCTCTTCGCAGCGCTCGACCGAAAGGCCGCCGCGGTTCTGGTCTTCAACCTGACCGAATTGACGACGATGGCCGACTACTTCGTCCTCTCGACGGCCAGATCGGATCGCCAGGCCCGCGCCATCGCGGACGCCATCGCCGAGAAGCTCGGGCCGGCGCTCTCGGTCGAGGGAATGGCGAACGCCAACTGGATCCTCATGGACTATGGCGACGTGGTCTTCCACGTCTTCCAAGAGGAGGCGCGCAAGTTCTACGCCCTCGAACGGCTGTGGGGCGACGCGCAGAACGAAACCGGCCTTTTCAGCGGCGGGGTGGCTTGAGCGGCCCCCCGACGGGGCCCAACGCGAGTAGGCGGCCGAAATAGCCGCATCCCATGGCGGAAAAGAGACAGGCCTCTCTCCGTTCGCTCTTCCGGACGCGCAATCGAGAGCTTGCGCGCGAGATCGCCTCGCTCGAGCGTGCCACGGAGCTGCCCTCGACGATCCTGATCCTGGGCGAGAGCGGCACGGGCAAGGATCGCCTCGCGCGCGCGATCCACGACGTCTCCGCGCGCGCCCCGCGCCCCTTCGTGCGCGTGGACGCGGCGAACCTCTCCGACGAGCTCTTCGAGAGCGAGCTCTTCGGACATGAGCGGGGCGCGTTCACCGGCGCGATCTCCGCCAAGAAGGGCCTTCTCGAAGTCGCCGAGGACGGCACGGTGTACCTCGACGAGGTCTCTTCGCTGTCGCCTGCGGCGCAGGCCAAGTTCCTTCGGGTCCTCCAGGAGAGGAACTTCCGCCGGCTCGCGGGCGTCACGACACACCCCTTCCGGGCCCGCCTCATCGTCTCCTCGCGGCGCGATCTCGCGGTGCTGGTCGAGCAAGGCGCTTTCCGCGACGATTTCTTCTACCGCATCGATGTCGTGTCGGTGCGCCTGCCCCGACTCTCGGACCGGCGCGAGGATCTCCTCCCGCTGGCCCGCGAGTTCGCAAAGCGGGCGGCGCGCGCCTACGACCGTCCCGCCCGGCGCTTCACGAGGGAGGCGGAGCAGACGCTTCTGCGCCATCCCTGGCCGGGCAACGTGCGCGAGCTGTTGAACGTCGTCGAGAAGGCGGTGCTCACCGCCGAGTCTCCGGAGATCGGACCCGGGGACCTGCCCTCCGGGGCGCTCGGGGCACCCGAGTCGCTGCTGGCGGCCGCCGTCGAGGGCCGCTGGACGCTGCGCGCGTTGACGGACGCATACATCGACGAGACGCTACGCCGGGCCGGCGGCAACCGGACGCTCGCCGCCAAGCGCCTGGGCGTGTCCCGCAAATTCCTCTGGGAACGCGAGAAGAAATAACCCGTCGGAAGCGGACGTTAAGTGACGGGAATCGCTGGACTTCGTTTGAAAAGCGAGTATCATCGCGGGTCCCAAAGGCGCCCCCCCGTTCGCTTGGAGGGGGGCGCGAGAAAAGGAGAGCTACGAATGCCCTCGACAGCGGTCAAGGCCGTCCGCATGAGCAAGAAGGAACTGGAGAAGTACCGCCGGCTCCTGGAGGAGAAGAAGGCGAGCCTCTCCGTCGACATCGCGAAGACCCGCAGCGCCGAGGAAGAGACGTCCGAGGAACTGACCCAGGACATCGCCGACAAGGCGGTCTCCTCGTACACCCGCGAGTTTCTGTATTCGCTGACTGACGGCGAGCGTTCGACGCTGCTCCAGATCGACGACGCGCTCGCGCGGATCGACGAGAGCACGTACGGCTTCTGCATCAACTGCGCTCAGCCCATGGCCGAGAAGCGCCTGACCGCGGTTCCCTGGGCACCGTACTGCGTCGACTGCCAGGAGCTGTCCGAGAAGGGGATGCTCCCGAACTAACTGCTCGGCCGCGCCGATCTTGCTCACTGGGGCCTCCGTCGGAACGCCGACGGAGGCCTTTCTTCGTTCGGGATCTCGGACTTCGTAGCCGCGTCCAGGTGTGCGACCCCCCCCAAGCCGACAGGAGCGTCTGCGCCCCCGTATACTGAGGCAGGATGCCCTCGCTTCTCGTCACGCTGTGGCTTCTCTTTCCCCTAGGAGTCGAGCGCGGACCGATCGAGCTCCGAAACTGGACACTCATCGGCCCGACCTCGGCCTCCCTGGAGCCGGCCGTCATCGATCCCGGGGAGGAGAATGCCGATGACGTCAGGGCGAAGGGACTTCTCTGGCGGAAGCTCGGCGGCGGAGTCCCTGTCGCGTCGATCGCTCTGGATCTGCTGGCTGAGACGCTGTACGCGGGTGGATACCTCACGCCTGGATCTGCGAGGGTGTTCCGAAAGCCGACCGACAGCGGAGAGTGGTCGCAGACTCGGTCGCCGGATCTAGGGGGGCTATACCCGTATGTGAAGGTGATTACAGCCCCGTCCGCAGCGGGAGTCGTCTACGCCGCGGGTGGAACATGCATGGTGCACCCGCCCATTTGCGGCGGCGGACTTGCGCAATCGACCGACGGCGGCGCGAGCTGGATGCGGCTCCTCGATCAATTGACGTCCTCGATCGCCGTCGATCCGCTCGACGCCCGCTTGCTCTACGCCGTGGTTCAGGCCGTGATACCAAACCCTATGTTTCCAACCATAGGGACAATCGTCAGTACAAGCGTGAAGAGCATCGACGGGGGTGCGACGTGGCTGGAGATACCACTACCTCCGTCCGTCTTCGCTTTCGACGTGACACACCCGGGAACAGTCTTCGCGGCAACCTCGTCCGAGGGCGCCTGGAAGAGCACGGATTCGGGAAGTGCCTGGAGTCCGGTCAATGCGGGCCTGACGGATCTCCGGACCTACGCCCTGGCTGTCGATCCGGCAGGCGTGATTCATCTCGCGACGGGCGCCGGGGTCTTCGTCAGCTTGGACGGGAGCGGGCATTGGAGCGCGACGGGACTGACGGCGGTCATGGAGGTTCTCATTCCCGATCCGAATTACCCGGGAGCCGTCTACGCGGGAGGCCAATCCGGCGTCTTTCGGATCGATGAACACGGCACGCCCACCCCGATCGGCTCAGGCGTTTCGAACGTCACGGACCTTTCGGTTGATATGGCTGGTCTGCGGCTATGGGCCGCGACGCCGGAAGGCGTTTTCGAATACGATATTCGCAGAGCGCCCCCCCGAACCGCGGCGAGATGAGCCGATTGCGTCCGCGAGGGTAAACTCCCCCTCGTGCCCAGGGCGCTCTTCACCGAAAAAGCTGTTCCGAAGTTCGACGAGGCGCCGTCCGCGGTCCTCGTCGTCGGCGACGTGGAGTTCTTCGTCGAGGAAGCAGCGGGGAAGGCGCGGGAGATCCTGGGCGGGGGAGACGCGGAGGTGCTGCGCTTCGACGACGACGCGCCGCCCGAAGCGGTCTCGGACGCGCTGCTGAACCGCTCGCTCTTTTCCCCGCGACGGATCGTGGAGCTCGACATTTCGCGGCTTCTGGGGACCGAGACGCCGGGGCGGTTGCTGACGCAGGCATTGGCGGCGTGGGAGAAAGGCGGCCCCGCGGGCCGGCGCGAGGCGTTCAAGCACGCGCGGGCGCTGCTCTCGGCGCTCGACCTGCCGTCGGACGGCGGTCCCGAGGAGACGGCTGAGGCGGCGGGGAAACGGCTTCGCAAGAAAGACGAGGCGGAGCTGCTGGCCGAGATCCTGCGGGACATGCCAGAGGGCAAGAGCGGCGGCGACGCGCTGCTGAAGTCCGCGCTCCGGGGCCTCGTCGGGCGCGGCGAGAACGACGGCACCGTGGCGCTTTTGACGGCGATCGCGCCGCCCGCGGGCGTGGACCTCGTCAAGGAGATCGCGGACAAGGGGCTGGTGCTCGAGACGTCCGTGGGCGATGCGACGGAGGAGGCGTTGCGCCGGCTGGCCACCGCCCGCGCAAGAGAGCGCGAGGTGGTGATGGAGCCGGCCGCGGTCGCGCGTCTCCTGACGCTGACGGATGCCCGGCCGCCGCAGTTCGCCTCGGAGCTCGACAAGCTCCTCGAGTGGGCGGGGAAGGGCGGCCGAATCCGGGCCGCCGACATCGAGGCCAACGTCGAGGACGAGGCCTCCGAGGACGTCTACGGGCTGTACGACGCGATCGGGCGCCGCGACGCTGGCGATGCCCTGGCCCGCCTCGAGCGGCTCTTATCGGGGCGCGATGTGCGCGCGGGGGACCGCGAGGTCCCCATCGACGAGATGTGGCCGGTCAGGTTCTTCGGCATGCTGTCGAGCGAGATCCGGCGGATGCTTCTGATCCGGGCGCGTCTGGAGGAGTCCGGCCAGAGCTCGGTCGATTCCTCGATGTCCTACCAGGCGTTCCAGGCCCGTGTGCTGCCGAAGCTGATGGCGCCGGCCGTGCCGTTCGGACGTTCCCCGTTCGAGACCGAACGCGGAGGAGCACACCCCTTCGCGCTCTTCAGCGCCGCCCGGCGCTCCTCCCGCTTCACCGCGGCAGAGCTGGCCCGGGCCCTGGCGCGGGCCGCCGATGTGGACGTGGCGCTCAAGACCTCGGCCCCGCCGCTCGAGACGCTCTCGGCCTACCTCGGGGAGCTCATCGCGGGCTCTTGACCTGGACCTGGGACCTGGGACTCGGGACCCTGGACTCCCCAAAAACGCGGGGGGCGGCCACCCCGAAGGGCGCCGCCCTGTCTCGTTGGAAGGCGTCGTGTCTAACCTGATATACGGATCCCGGTGGGGGAGAGTTTCACGATCGATCTGGCGGGGCGAACCGCCCTGATCACAGGAGGTTCGCGGGGCATCGGGCGCGCGACGGCGGACCTTCTGGCGCGCGCGGGCGCCCGCGTCGCGATCAACTACGAGCGCGACGAGGCGGCGGCGAATGCCGCCGTGCGGGAGATCCGCTCCGCGGGCGGAGAGGCCATGGCGCTCGCAGGCGACGTCGCCGACGAGGTCGTTGCGCGCCAGCTCGTGCGCGACGTCGTGGCGGCCTGGGGACGCCTCGACATCCTGATCAACAACGCCGGTATCTGGGACGAGGACGTGGCCGGCCGCGGTGACGTCGCCGTCTGGGACCGCACTTACGCCGTGAACCTCCGGGGGGCGCACCTCGTCACCGATGCGGCGGTGCCGCATCTCGAGAAGTACGGCGGTTCGATCGTCTTCGTCTCCTCGACGGCGGGACAGCGCGGAGAAGCGCGGCACTCGGCCTACGCCGCGTCCAAGGGCGCGCTGATCTCCTACACGAAATCCCTTGCCGCCGAGCTCGGCCCCCGCGGCGTCCGCGTCAACGCCGTGGCCCCGGGCTGGGTGGACACGGACATGTCCGCCTCGGCGCTCGGAAACCCGATCGAGCGCGCCGAGATCGAGAAGCTGATTCCCATCGGGCGTGTCGCGACGGCGGCGGACATCGCCGGCCCGATTCTCTTCCTTGTCTCGGACCTCGCGCGGCACCTGCAGGGCGAGGTCGTCAACGTCAACGGCGGGAGCGTGCTCGCTGGGTAGGGACGGCGGTACCGCCGTGCTGTGCACGGCGTTCCCTACTGCCGTAGGCTTGCCTCGGTGGTCGGGTCGTGGCCGTCCGCTCGCGAGGTGTTCGTGGAGAAGCTGAACCGGAAAGACCTCCGCTTCCTTCTCCTGTGCCTGCTCTCGATCGCCGCCTGCGCCGCGGTGACGGGAGCGCTCTTCCGGCGCGCCTTCCCGGAAGCCTCGATCGAGTTCAAGGTCAACCGCCGCCAGGCGCGGGAGCTGGCGGAAAAGTTCCTCGAGAGCCGCGGCCGGGCCTTGAAGGGCACGCGCTTCGCGGGCCAGTTCGACGTGGACGAGACGGCAAAGGTATACCTCGAACGCGAGCTCGGTCTCGAGCGCGCGGGCCGGCTCTACGGGCGGGAAGCCAAGATCTGGCAGTGGACCATGCGCTGGTTCCGCTCGGGCGCGAAGGAAGAGGAGCGCGCGACCTATTCGCCCCTTGGCGACCTGATCGCCTTCGAGTCCGTCCTCAAGGAAGACGCTCCCGGCGCCCGGCTCGACCAGGGGCAGGCGCGCGCCGCCGCCCTGGCGTTCCTCGCCTCCCGCGGCCATCCCGAGTCGTCGCTCGTGCCGATCGAGGCGACGCCGCAGTCCCGCCCCGGCCGCACGGACTGGACGTTCGTGGACGAGAGGCTCGGAGTCAAGCTCTCGGAAGCCACGATCCGCTTCGCGACGACGGTGGCCGGCGACCGCGTCACGGCCTTTCGGGAATACGTGCACGTGCCCGAGGCGTGGACCCGGGATTACCAGCGCCTGCGGTCAAAGAACGAAGCGGCAGGGCAGATCGCCACGGCAGGCCTGGTGCTGACTTTCCTGGCGATGCTCTTCGTCCTGATCGAAAAGATCCGCCGCAAGGACGTGCCGTGGCGCCTGGTGGCCGCCTTCGGCGCCGTGGCATTCGTCCTGGCGCTGCTCTCGTTCGCCAACGACCTGCCCCTGACGCTCTTCGCCTACGACACCGCGAGCACGCTGTCGGCGTACCTGACGAGGAGCGTGGTTCTCGGCATCCTGGCCGCCATCGGCACGGGCGCCGGCATCGCCTTCGTCGTGGCCACGGCCGAGCCGATCTACCGGGAGCGCCTCCCGAACCAGGTCTCGCTGGCAGGCGCGTTCTCGCTCCGGGGCTTCCAGACGAAGGGATTTTTCCTGAGCGTCGTGCTCGGCTACGCGCTCGCGGCACTGTTCTTCGCGTACCAGGCCGTCTTCTACGTCGTCGCCGAGCACTTCGGGGCCTGGGCACCCGCGGACGTGCCCTACAGCGACATCCTGAACACGGCCCTGCCCTGGGCGACGGTGCTGTTGATCGGGTTTCTGCCCGCGGTTTCCGAAGAAGGGATCTCGCGGATGTTCTCGATCTCGTTCCTCGATCGCCTGGGCGCGGCGCGGTGGATCGCCGTCGTCGTGCCGGCGTTTATCTGGGGCTTTGGACACTCGACGTACCCCAACCAGCCCTTCTACATCCGGGGCATCGAGGTGGGCCTGGCGGGCGTGCTGATCGGCTTCCTGATGCTCCGCTACGGCGTCGTGCCGCTGCTGGTCTGGCACTTCACGGTGGACGCGCTCTACACGGCGCTGCTGCTCCTGCGCTCGCACAACGCCTATTACGTGGTCTCGGGCGGGATCGCCTCCGGGATCCTGCTGCTGCCGATCCTGGTCTCTGTGGTCCTCTATCTGCGGCGGGGAGGCTTCCTGCCGTCCACGGGGCTCTCCAACGCCGAGAAAGGCACGGTGCCGGCGCCGGAGGAAGAGATCGCTCCGCTTCCCGAGGTGCCTCCCGTGCGGCCTCTCTCGCCCGGGGTTCTGGCCGGAATGGGTGTCGCGGCGCTCCTGCTGCTTTCGTCGCTCTTCGTGAGCGTCGAGCCATCGGACCCGCTCGTCGAGGACGCGACCGGCCGCGGCGTCGCGGAAGCCACGGCGAGGGGATTCCTGAGGGTCAACGGGGTGAACCCCGATGCCTGGCGCAGGGTCAGCTACACCGGCACGGGTTTCTCCGACGATGAAGAAGTGCGTGCCGCGCGGCCTCAGGACCGAGGCGGGATCCCGGCCTTCTCGAGCGCCGCCGCGCGCTACGTGATCCAGGTAGGAGGCCCCGCGGCTTTCCGGCGGCTCGCCGACCAGAAGCTGCCGCTGGCTTGGTGGGTCGTGCGCTTCTACCGGTCCGAGCAGAAGGAAGAGTGGAAGGTTTTGATCGACGCCAGGCGCGCCCGGGTGGCCGCGTTCGTGAACCCGGCGGCAGAGGACGCTCCGGCGGCGCCGCCTCCGACCGCGGAGGCCGCGCCCCGCCGCGCGATGGACACCGCGCGCAAGCTCGGCTACCCGGCGCAAGAGTATTCGGTTCTCGAGGTGGGCACCGAGAAGCGCCCGAAGCGCGTAGACACGACGGTCGTGCTCGAGTCCAAGTCCTCCGGCGTCGGGGAGGCGCGCCCGCGCCTGACGGCGGTGTTCCATGGCGCGCGGCTCGCGTTCTTCCTGCCGACCATTCGCGTGCCCGAGAGCTTCGTGCGCGAGCAGCGCAAGACCTCGGCCGCCGAGTGGATCCTGCTCGGACTGCGGGTTCTCGCGGGGGGCGCGCTCGTCGGGCTGGTGGTCATCGTCTTTCTGCGGCTCCTGCGGGGGCCCGGGATCCGATGGAAGGAGGAGTCCCGGCCGCTCCTCTGGGGAGCCGCGATCGCGGCCGCGGGCCTGGCCAACACCGTTCCTTCCCTCTTCCGCCGGTATCCGACCGAGATCCCATTGACGCTCTTTCATCTGACGCTCGCGGTCTCGCTCTCGCTGTCCTTCCTTTTCCTGGTGCTCTTCGCCTTCGTGGGGTTCGCCCTCCTCTCGGGGGCGCG